>CAXGXT010000012.1:0-9773 GCA_964013765.1 uncultured bacterium
AAATAAGTTGTCAGGTAATATTCAATTATTAGGTTTGGTAGCGATTATATTATTCATGTTTATTGCCACCTTAATTGTATTTAATACTATTCGGGTAGCCATCTATACGCAGCGTGACGCGGTACGTGTCATGAGATTAGTGGGTGCACCAAACTGGTTGATCAGAAGTCCATTCCTAATTGAATCTTTCTTGTATGGATTGATAGCCTTAGGTATAACTATTGCAATCATTTATCCATTATTGAGGACAATCCAACCACATCTAAGTACTTTCTTACTGTTAGTAGATTTTAATATAATTGATCACTTTAATAGTAATTTCTTAATTATTTTTGGTACGCAGTTGTTAGGAATTATTTTATTAGCTGGGTTTAGTAGTAGTATCGCCTTACGAAGATACTTAAAAGTTTGATATAACTATTGACTTTTTTATTATTTTAGCTTTAAGCTTAATGCTTGAAGCTTTGGTGGGGGATCGTCTAATGGTAGGACTGCGGCTTTTGGTGCCGTCTATCTGGGTTCGAATCCCGGTCCCCCAGAGTAACTAGTTATAAGTTTTAAGATTTAGGTTCGCCCAATCATCCGATAGGGCGCCACGTCGCATGACGTGGCGAATCCTGGTCCCCCAGTATTATAGTCATAAGACATAAGTCGTTAGTCTTAAGTCATATGAAATCACTATTTAAAAAAATAATAATCATTGCTGCTCTAATATTTTTAGGTTGGTTAATAAATAAATCGATTTATTGGATCAAGCAGGAAGAAATTTTTAATAAAAATCCTCAACCGCTTGTGGAATATGATTTTGCAGGGAGTAATGTAGGTGAGGAATGATTGGTACTGTAAAGTACTTTTTTTAAATGATAAAACAAATAAATTTATTTGAAAACGAGATATTTGACTATGAGTTTAAAAAGTTTCGCAACAGTCGCAGGTTTCGATTGTCTGTCTATCCGGGAGGGCGAGTGCTAATTACTGGACCGACTCGCAGTACAATAGAGGGTGCTGAACGATTTCTAAAATCAAAAAAATATTGGTTACGTGAGGCATTGTCCAATATTGGTAGCCAACCATTACCAGTTAATTTAAAAAACAACCCAGAAGATTATAAAAAAAATTATAAGGAAGCTAAATTATATATTAGTGATTTAGTGAAACGTTATAATAAGATATATAATTTTAAAGTAGGGCGGATAAGTATCCGCAATCAAAAAACAATGTGGGGGAGTTGTAGCGCGGCAGGGAACTTGAGTTTTAACTACAGATTATTTAAACTACCAGAGTACCTGGCTGGTTATATCGTGGTTCATGAGCTTTGTCATTTAGCCGAACTTAATCATTCTGTACGTTTTTGGGAATTAGTAGCTAAAACTGTCCCTAGACATAAACAAATCAGAAAACAACTTAATAAGTTAGATTTAAATATTAGCTAAACAAAAAAATGAAAATTTCCATAAAAAGCACAAATTATAAGCTTGAAGATGAAGTACGAAAATATGCCACTGAAAAAGTGAATAGCTTGGATAAGTTTATAATTGGGATGGATCCTGAAGTCGTAAACGCCTGGGTTGAGCTAGGGCAAACTACAAACCATCACAAGCAGGGGGGCGTATTACGGGCCGAGGTTCAATTTCATCTCCCAGGTAAAAGTATTAGAGCCGAAGCAACAACCGATAATATTTTTCACGCTATTAACGAAGTGACCGACGAGCTTAAAAGAGAATTGCGTAAATATAAGACTAAACAAGTTGATAAGAAGCGAAAACAGGGCCGCAATCTAAAAGAGATGTTAGTAAATATTTTTAATCGCGATTAGTTTGGGTGTATTAATTTAAATATTAACTTAAATATATATGTCAGAGCACTATATTTGCACAGGTACTTGCCATGGAGTATCTGAAACTCCTGGTACTTGCCAGGCGGAAAACTGTCCGCAACACGGTCAGTCACTAGAATCATGCAGTTGCACTGATGACAAGCACGGTGGTGGGCAAGACGTACCAGCCCCAGACCCAGAGTCTTCCGAGTCTGTAGTTTAGTTGACCGTTTTATAACATCTGTGTCATCGTATCTACACGATACGAATCTTTTTGTACTACCATGTCAAAATATTATAACGCCAAACGAACCAGGTATATTTTTGAGCCTGATTCAAAAAAACCTTTTAAAGTCTCGCGAACTAAACTCGAATTATTTTTGGATTGTCCGCGCTGTTTTTATATTGATTTACGTCGGGGGGTAAAACGACCGCCCGGGTACCCGTTTACTTTAAATGCAGCAGTCGATACTTTATTAAAAAAGGAATTCGACATTCACCGGGCCAAAGGTGAACCACATCCGTTAATGGAAAATTATAATATTGAGGCGGTACCTTTTCAGCACGATGACCTCGATATTTGGCGAGAGAACTTTGTTGGTGTGCAATTTCTACATGAACCAACTAATTTATTAATTTTTGGAGCGGTTGACGATGTTTGGCAAAATAAAAAAGGCGAGTTAATTGTAGTTGACTATAAAGCCACCAGTACTACTAAAAAAGTTAGCCTTGATGATGAATATCGCCAAGCCTACAAACGACAAATGGAAGTTTATCAGTGGTTGCTTAGACAAAACGGTCACAAGGTTAATGACACTGGATACTTTGTCTACTGTAATGGCCGCGCCGACGCAGAGGCTTTCGATTCACATTTAGAATTCGACGTAGATGTCTTACCTTACAAAGGGGATGCAAAGTGGGTGGAGAGTTGTATTACCGACGCACACCAATGCTTAATAGGGGATAATATTCCTAATTCTGACGATGATTGCGACTACTGTGCTTATACTGACGCTATTGCTGGAGAAAATTATATTTAGAGTTTAATTTAGGAATAAAAAAATAGTCTAATCCTCATTTAGTAGCCTGGTTTCTAATTCTTTCTTAGCTAGGGCTGATTTTTCTGCCCAGGTAAGTGCTTTAAATTCGGCTGGCTCATGCTCTTTGGGGGTAGGACTTTCACCACTTGCAGCTGGTGTACTTTCGTGTTCCGCAAAGTAATTAAGCTCTTCTTCTGGCATCTCAGTAAGATGTTTAAATAGGGGCCCCCTCCTATCCGCACTAGCTTCATGGGAAGGCGTAAATTCAGGATTGACCATATATTTAGAGTTATTTTTTAGATTATTACTAATTTATCAAATAAGGCATTTATTGTCCATATGGCTTATGAGGATACACTGATAATCGCGTCTGAGTTGTCAATTGGCTTACAAATAGATTCATATAACTCCCAAGCTTCGTCAAACATTTTATAGGCAGCCTTAGGGCGCCCATCCCTTCTTTTTTTCAACTGAGTTTTATTTAATGATAAAAAGATAGTTTTATCAAATACGTTTTTGTAAGCTTTGGCATTATTTAAAAAAACGCCTTCAACCAGTAAAACTTTTTTCTTATTTACAGCGTAGTTTTTAAATTTTTTTATATCCTGACAAATTTTTTTCGTATCGTGCCAGCCATTGATATAGATTAAGGGAGGGTACTTATGGTTTTTTAATATTTTTTTACGGTATTCTTTACTAGTGCTGTATTTATCAAGGTATAAGACCACGATATTCGGATGTTTTGTATTTAACAAGTTCGCTAGAACTGTTTTTCCAGTCCCACTGCAACCATCTAAGCCGATAATTAACTGTTTTGTAAATTCGTTAGTCCAATTGGATATTATTTCAGATACGCCTTCTAATGTGTTCTTATTTTTCATACAGTTTTATTTATAATTTATTTTTGATTATAAGTAAACAAAAAACAGATACTTTAAGCCAAAAAATACGGCTCAAACGTCGATTGAGCCGTATTTTGTGCTATTATTAGTATATTAATTAAAAGTCATTTTTATGGCAAACCAAAACCAAGTAAAATCTGCTGGTTTATTGATCTTATTTGCAGGGTTACTGCATTTAACTAGATCAGTAGCTGGTTGGTCATTAGTTGTTGGTGGTTACGCAGTTCCAATGTGGATTAGCTGGTTAGCAGTTATAATAACTGGCTACCTTAGCTACAACTTACTAAAAAAATAATTTTTCATGAAAATACCTACCAAAAAGGCGGGTAATTTTGAACTGCCTGTTTTAGGTTTTGGTACTTGGCGCATGGGAGGTGAAGGTGAGCGTGATTTAAATAATGATGACACCAAAGATGTTACTGCTATCAAAAAAGCCGTTGAGGTAGGCTTGTATCATATCGACACAGCTGAATATTACGCAGCTGGGCATTCTGAGGAATTGGTAGCTAAGGCTATTGCCGACATTCCCCGAGATGAGTTATTTATCACCACCAAGGTCAGTCCTTGGAATTTTAAAAAAGACGATCTTATTAAATCCTGCCAAGCTAGTTTAAAAAGGTTGAAGGTCGATTACGTAGATTTATATTTACTTCATTTTCCTAGTGACGAAATACCAATTGCTGAAACAATGTCTACTTTGGACCAATTAGTTTCTGAAGGACTAATTAAAAATATCGGGGTGAGTAACTTTACTGTACCGTTAATTGAACAGGCTCAGGCTGTGACCAAAAACAAAATAGTAAATAATCAGATTCATTTTAGTCCGACAGCTAGAGCTCATATTGATAACGGCACAGTTAAATATTGTCAGGAGAACGATATCTTAGTTACTTCATATCGGCCTATTGGATACTATAAGCCAAAGTATAAACACCTTTCCGGTGAAATTGCTCCGCTGGAACCTTCAACTAATAAGCAGTTGATCGAAGATTTAGCAAAGAAATATAACAAAACCCCTAGTCAAATAGTTTTAAATTGGGTAATCGCTCAACCAAACATTGTTACTTTATTTAAATCCACCAGTCCGGAACATATTAAGGAAAACATAGGTTCTATAGGCTGGGAATTATCCCTCGACGATATAGATAAAATTACTAACGAGTACCCAGTCGGCGATACAATTAATGTACCTGAGAGTTAACCCGTGATTGCAGTTCTTCAAAATATCCGTAGCGCATTTAATGTGGGTACTGTTTTACGAACTGCTGATGCTGTTGGTATAAAAAAAGTTTATTTATGTGGTTATACTCCAGCTCCAGTTGATAATTTATCTAAGGCTCACAAAGAAATAATTAAAGTTTCTCTAGGGGCAGAGTCATACGTAGATTGGGAGAAAGTATCTTCGACGACTGCTTTGCTAAAGAAATTAAAAAAAGAAGGGTATAAGATTGTAGTGGTTGAGTTGGCTAAAAATTCTCAAAAATATTATAAATTTAAACCTAAGTCACTTGATAAGATAGTTTTAGTAGTCGGAAATGAAATAAGGGGAGTTTCGAAACCGGTCATGGACTTAGCCGACAAGATTATTGAGATACCAATGCTTGGTAAAAAAGAGTCCTTGAATGTTGGGGTAGCATTTGCTATAGTAGCTTATCGATTGAAGTTTCCGGAGTAAAATAACAAATAAAATAATTATTCATATGGCCGAATTAATCGAGTTTAAAAATAAGTCGGGTGAAGTATTACGAGGTTTACTAGATAAGACAGAAAGTGACCACGGCGTTATATTTTTACCTGGATTGGGCGGTACCTCACTAAGAACATGCTTTAATCCTATTCGTGAAAAGATATTAGGTGAGACAAATATTTTCCGATTTGATTTTTCTGGTAGTGGTTTATCCGATGGTTACTTTCCGGATATAACGATTCGCGACCAAACTGAAGAAGCCAAATTAGCTATTAATGAATTTAAGCAAGCCGCAGGCCTTAAATCAATTGATTTAGTAGGGCATAGCCTAGGTGGTATTATTGCATTAAGTATTTTAAGTCAGTTATCTGAAGAAATCCGACGTGTGTTGCTACTCGCTCCAGCTTTAAACTTTAAAGCAGTTATAGAAAATTTTACTAAACTAAAAAGTATTCAAGAAGAAGATGGGGGCAAAGCCTTTTTTTGGAAAAATTTAAAAATAGAAAAAACTTTTTTCTTAGAAAATCATGATGCTGATTACCAGTCTTTATTAGATGATGTTTCGACTGAAAAATTATTAACCTTTCATGGACTAAAGGATGAATCGGTCCCAATTAATAGTTTGAAAATTTTAAAAAGTAAATCAAATTTTATAGAAGTTCCAGGTGGCGATCACTCATTGGATCATCCAGAAATTGTTGTTAGCTACATATCCAAGGCGGTAAAATTTTTAAAAGAATGAAAATAGCCATCGTCTCAAAACTGTGGGAATCAACCACTCCTTTATCAACCGGCGGCACAGGAGCCGCCGTTGGCAATTTAGTTAATGGCTTGGTAGCTAAAGGTCACCATGTCACTTTATTTGCTACCGGTGATTCAAAAACTAAAGCTCAGAATCTTGTTAGCGTTCGCCATAAAAAGTTTGAAAATGATTATTCGGAAGTTCAAGAGTTTTCAAATATTCAAAATGCATTCAAACACGCAGGTAAGTTTGATTTGATTCATACTCATGTAGAACACAAAGCTTGTTTATTTGCGGCCCAAACTAAAACATCAACTCTTATTTCTTTGCGTTGGGGAGGGTTCACTGATCATGAAGTAGAACTTCTTAAACAAAACAAAAACTTAAATTTCGCCACAGTTTCAAAGTTTATGACCAAGCTCTTACCGTTTATTAAGTTTAAGGGCGTTGTATATAATGGTGTAGATACGGAGTTACTTAAATTTAACTCCAAACCAGAAGGGCCAATATTATTTTTGGGTCGACTTTCTCCCCAAAAAGGACCCGATATTGCTATCCAGTTAGCTAAAAAGTTGAATACTAAACTTATACTGGCTGGGAAGATGGTAGATGCTGATAAGTCATTTCTAGATAAAAAAGTTAAACCATTTATAGATGGTAAACAAATAAAATACCTTGGAGAGGTAAAGGGGAATGATAAAATAAAACTCCTGCAAAACGCGCCAGTGTTAATCGCGCCTTACCGCATGGATGACGCTTGTGCCAATGTATTATTAGAAGCGATGGCCTGCGGTACGCCAGTATTAACATTTAACAAAGGGTCGAACGCAGAATTAATTAAACATGGCCAAACAGGATTTGTAGTAAATAATATTAAACAAATAGCTACGGCATTTAATAATGTTAGTAAAATAAATAGACAGGATTGCCGTAACAGAGTTGAAAAGTATTTTTCAGTAGACCAAATGGTAGATAGTTACGAAAAGATTTATGAAAAGATTTATGAAAAAATTGTCAAACACTAAAGTTATAGTCGGTCTATCTGGTGGAGTAGACAGTTCCGTTTCGGCAGCTTTATTAAAAAAGCAAGGGTACAATGTAGTGGGTGCATTTATAAAAGTTTGGCAACCAAATTTTCTTCCATGTAATTGGCCAGCTGAAAGACGAGATGCTATTAGGGTAGCTGCACATTTAGATATCCCTTTTGTAACTATTGATTTAGCTAAGGAGTATAAAAAGGGCGTAGTAGACTATATGATATCTGAGTATAAGGCAGGCCGAACTCCAAATCCAGACGTTATGTGTAACAAATACGTAAAATTTGATGCTTTTTTAAAGCAAGCAAAAAAAATGGGAGCAGATTTCGTAGCTACTGGGCATTATGCCCAGGTTCAAGAAAACAAGAAATCAAAAAAACAAGAAATCAAATTATTGGCAGGCGTGGATTCAGAAAAAGACCAATCATATTTTTTGTGGACCTTAACTCAATCTCAACTTAAATATATTAAATTTCCAGTCGGAGGTATCAAGAAATCAGAAGTTAGAAGTTTGGCCAAGAAATTTAAACTTCCTACCGCCAATAAAAAAGACAGTCAGGGTTTGTGTTTTGTAGGTAAAATTGAAATGAAAGATTTCTTGAGTAATTATTTAAAGTTAAAGCCTGGTAAAATTATTAATACTAAGGGCGAAACTGTTGGCCAGCATGACGGGGCTTGGTACTACACAGTTGGCCAAAGACATGGCTTAACCATTACCAGAAAGAAGTCCGGAGACAAACCTTATTACGTGGTAAAAAAAGATATAAAGAAAAATGTTTTAAATGTAGCTCGACGGGCAAAATTAATGGAGGGTAAAAGTAAAATTGTTAAATTAGATAACATAAATTGGATTAAGGACACACCTCTGGTCAAGAAAAAGTATTTAGGGAGAGTAAGGTATCGACAGTCTCTACAATCATGTACTATTAAGTCAATTAGTAAAAAAACAGTAACTTTAGAATTTACTCAGCCACAACTTGTAGCCTCAGGTCAATCATGTGTCTTGTACACAGGAAATACTTGTATCGGCGGTGGAATAATAAAATAAATATATGTCTTTAATTTTTTTCGATTTCGACGGGGTAATAATTGACAGTTTTGAGGCTGCCTATTCAGTATGTAGAGGGTTTAATCCGGAAATATCCAAATACGAATATCGGCGAATGTTTGAGGGAAATATTTTTACTAAGCTAGATTCTCATCCAACGGCAAAAAAGTATTCTCCGCAAGATTTTGGTTTAAAGTACCAACCATTGATTATCGATTTACCTTTTATGCCTGGAATTGATGTTGCTATTAACAAATTATCCGGTGATCATGATTTAACAATTGTTAGTTCGAGTCATTCCGAGTGGGTAGACCATTACCTTACTTCGAATGATTTACGTCGGCACTTTAATGAGATTCACGGTTCGGACGTAGCAAAAGATAAAACTAAAAAATTTAAATTGTTAATTGAAGTATACAAGGTAAAACCTAGTGAGTGCATTTTAATAACTGATACACTTGGTGATATAATAGAAGCTAATGAAGTAGGGGTGCCTTCGTTAGCAGTAACCTGGGGATTTCATAGTAAAGAAACTTTAGATAGAGGCGAGCCTGGCATAGTAATACACAAAACAGGAGATTTAGTTCCAGCCATTCAAAAACATTTTAAATTATAATTAATATAAAATTATGAATACTAAAATTCGAGACTACCTTGGAATTTCGGGAATTATAGCCATGTTGTTAGTTGCTATAGCCTCGGTTAATTTCGTAAATGTTTACGATAAATCCATCGAGCCATCTTCTTTTAGAAGTTTTGTAGTTAGTGCTCAAGGTGAAGCAGTTGCGATTCCAGACATTGCTGAATTTAGTTTTAGCGTGATTACTGAGGGGGGTAAAGATATAACGACCCTGCAAACGAAAAATTCCGAGTCAGTAAACAGAGCAATTGAATATATTAAAAATCAGGGAGTCGATGAAGATGATATTCGTACTATCAGCTATAACGTTAACCCAAGATATGAAAGAGTCGTCTGTAGAACAGGTGCCTGTCCTCCGGCGCAGATTGCAGGTACTACCGTTACTCAATCTGTTTCGGTTAAGGCGAGGGATTTAAGCAAAGCTGGCGTGCTATTGGCGGGAGTTGTAGATAATGGGGCTAATTCAGTTTCTGGCCTAACGTTTACTGTCGATGACTTAACAGAAATACAAAACGAGGCTCGAGCAGAGGCTTTTAAAAAAGCTAAAGAAAAAGCTAAGGACATTGCCAAAGCTGGTGATTTTAAAGTGGGTCGTTTACTAGCAGTAGATGAAAATGTTCCAGGTTTTTCTCCGATTGCGTTTGGTAGGGGTGGGGCAGTGTCACTTGAGTCTGCAGTGCCAAATATCCAGCCAGGATCAGAAGAGATTTCTGTCACAATTAATTTAACCTACGAGATTCAGTAAGTATTAGATCAAAATAAGAAAATAAAAATCCGTAGTTGTCGAGGATAGTCGTAGCTACGGGTTTTTTTATTTTTGGTGTATAATTTAAGCATGGCATTTCTTATAACTATTTGGCA
>CAXGXT010000013.1:0-8981 GCA_964013765.1 uncultured bacterium
CGTGCCTGAAAATTCTGAATCGTCACCTCCCGATGGAGAAGACGGCGAATTAGAGATTCCGGCTTTTATTCGTAAAAAAATGCGTTAACCCAAAGTGGTATGGAGGAATCACCTACAAAAAAAAATTCATTTAAAGTAATAGGACTTATTACCGTGCCGGTTATCTTTTTGATAGTTGGTATTTTTTTAGGTCAAGATATTGCAAATCTTAACAACATAATTAACGGGGGTACTGTAATAGAGGAACCCGTACTTCATCAAACTAGTTTAATGTTAGATTTTGGTAACGGGGATATTAGGACTTACCATAATCTTGAATTAGAGCTAGCAGTTACAGTATTAGAACAATTAGAATATGTTGCCGATCAAAATAATTTAGAATTTTTAACCGAGATTAATACCTCTAAGGTAATTTCAATAAATAATGTAGCCAATAATGCTGCTCTTGACCGAGGGTGGCAGTATTGGGTAAATAATGTAGCTTGGCATAGTGCGCCGGTTGATCAGCAGATCTATGTCGGCGATGTAGTCGAATGGAAGTATACTAAAAATCAATAAGTAAAAAGCTCTCCTAGTCGGTAGTATTAAGGGAGCTTTTTTAATTAATTTCTGGTATAATTTCTTTATGCCAAAATCCGACCCAAAAGTAATCAATAATAAACAGGCAAATAAAGTTGCCCTAGGTAATACTGCTCAGCAAGTTACGGCCGCCATTGCTCGCAACACAGAACAAATTGAGGAATTAAAGGCCTTAACAGAGAAAATTTATCGCCATGTAGTTTGGCGTAGGGTGTTTATGTTTGTAAAGATTGCGATTATTGCTATCCCAATAATAATTGGAGCCATTTACCTACCAAACTACTTGCGAAATTCTGGTCTTAGTAATTTATTAAATCCGGTGCAGGAAGCCAACGGAGTGCTCGAGTCTTCAGGGCTCCTAGAGAGCCTGGAGAGTTTGCGTGAACTTCGTTAAGTGTAAGATATGACCTCCTTTCAACGTCGTGTATTAAGACTGGTAAATAAGATTCCCAGTGGTCAGGTGGCTACTTATGAGCAGTTGGCTCGCATGCTTGGTCGCCCAGGTGCCGCTCGGGCAGTTGGTAGCGCTTTAAACAAAAATCCACATTTGGTAAGTACTCCTTGTCACCGGGTTGTTTGTAGTGATGGCCGTTTATGTGGCTATGCTGTCGGACAAGATATGAAATCAAAATTATTAAGTTCTGAGGGAGTTTCCATTAGAAATGGAAAACTACTTAGTTTAAAAAGGTATTTATGGCAGGATTAGTTATTTATAATATTTTTTAATGCCTAATTTGAGTGCAACAAAAAAATCTCCTTCTCGTCATCTTCCTAGGCTCTTAACAAGAGCCGTTTTGGTTTTTTTATTGGGGGCTATTGGCGGTGGGGTATTTGGAGGCTTGCTAGTTTTAGATTCGATTAAAGGCGGACAATCAAATTTTTTTAACAAAACTATAAATATTAAGGACGATTCGGGGGCTGTCGAGGCAGTTAAAAAAGTGGCCCCGTCGGTGGTTAGTATAATCATTAGCAAAGAATTAAATACATTAGGTAATTTGTCTGGCCCAAACCCATTACCGTTTGATGATTTTTTTGAGCTTGATGGACCGTTCCAGTTTTCAAATCCCGACCAACCTCAAGGCCTGCAGGAGGTTGGCGGCGGGTCTGGATTTATTGTTAGCGCCGACGGCATGATTCTAACCAACCGTCACGTGGTTGAAGATCCGGAGGCGACTTATACAGTCGTGACTAGCGATGGTCAGAGACATGAAGTTGAAATAGTGGCCAAGGATCAAGTAAATGATTTAGCAATTATTAGGATTGAGGCCAATAATTTACCGGTGGTGGACTTGGGCGATTCCGACGTTTTGGAAATTGGTCAGACGGTAATCGCGATCGGGAACGCTTTGGCTGAATTTTCTAATACAGTTACTAAGGGAATAGTATCTGGGATTGGCCGTAATCTTAGTGCTTCTAGCCGTTTTGGTTCAGAGCTGATCGAAGAGGCTATTCAAACTGATGCTGCTATTAATCCAGGTAATTCAGGTGGCCCGTTAATTAATTTAGCTGGCCAAGTGGTAGGAGTAAATACTGCGATTTCACGCGCTGGGCAGTCGGTCGGGTTTGCAATTCCGATTAATCAAGCAAAACGCGTTATAAAAAGTGTTAAAGATAACGGTCGGATTGTGAGACCGTTTTTAGGGGTTAGGTATGTAACGGTTACGTCTCGTTTAGCTCAGCAAAATGAATTACCAGTAGACTTTGGTGCTTTGGTGGTCGGAGGAGAGAATGGAGTGGCGATTACCCCAGATAGCCCGGCTGCCGCAGCAGGCTTACTAGAAAACGATATTATTTTAGAGGTGGATGGACAAAGAATTGAGCTGGGTAGCAGTTTGGCTAAAGAATTAGTTAAATTTTTGCCCGGTGACGAAGTTTCTTTAAGGATCCAGCGTGACGAAGAACAATTTACAGTGCGGGTGCAATTAGAAGAGTTTAAATAAATTTATAAGATGAATAGTTTTAAAGTAAAAACAATTTTAGTGCTATTGGTCATTTTGGTTGGGGCCGTGCTAATTAGAGGTACTTTGGAGAAAAATTATCAAACTAATATAACTTCTTGTGCGGATTTAGCAGAGCAGGCATGTTTTACGACTAGTAGTTGTGAAGGTATTTATGCGGCCGGTAATAATAATATTAGTTTCCAAAATTGTGTAGATATTTCAGAAGACGTAAAAAGGTCTTATACTCAAGACTCTGGGACTTGCCAACAAAGTGGCGGGAGCTGGCAGGTAACAAAGCTTGGCCAGTCCTGCGATTGTAGTACTGCCCGTGGTAGTAGGTTTGTTAAGGGGCAAGGGTGCGTCTAGTAGCTTTACGCTTTTCACTTTTCGTTTTACACTTTATCTATGAGCGACATTAATCAAAAAATCGAACAGCTCCGTAGTCGCATCGAAGCTGCTTGGAGGTTACTTTGACCTCCCAGTTAGGCGACGAGAGCTAGCACTATTACAAAGCCAGATGAATCAGGCCGGCTTTTGGGACGATCATGAATCGGCTAGTAAAATTAGCAAACAAGCCCAGGAGTTAGATGGGGAAATTTCAACCTGGGAAGATATTGGGAGGCGAGCCGAGGAGCTCGCTCAATTAGTTTTGGCTGTAAAAACAGAAGACGATAAGTCGGTTTTGGATGACGTGACAAATGAGGCTAATAAAATAGGCAAAGAGCTGGACCAACTGGAGCGGATCCTATTATTATCGGGCGAATATGATCGACGAGGGGCGGTAATTTCAATCCATGCCGGTACGGGTGGTGTCGAAGCACAAGATTGGGCAGAAATGTTGGATAGGATGATGCGTCGATATGCCGAACATTTAAATTTGGACGTGCATGAGGTGGATCGCACCCGTGGCAATGAGGCTGGAATTAAAAGTGTGGTGTTTGAAGCTCGAGGAGCTTGGGGGTATGGAAAATTAAAATCAGAAGCCGGTGTGCATCGTCTAGTTCGTATCTCTCCGTTTGATGCCGAGAAAATGCGGCACACTTCTTTTGCTTTAATTGAGGTAGTTCCCGAGATAGGAGATGATGTTAATATAGATTTAAAAGACGATGACTTGCGCTGGGATACTTTTCGGGGCACCGGCCATGGAGGGCAGTCGGTAAATACCACCGACTCGGCTGTGCGCGTAGTTCACAAACCAACTAATTTGTCGGTGGTAAGTCGCTCGGAGCGGTCGCAGTTGCAAAACAGACAAACCGCTTTAAAAATTTTAAAGGCCAAACTTTTTGCCAAAAAACAGGCCGAATTAAAAGCTGAGAAAGATAAGCTGCGCGGAGAAGTTTTGTCGGCCGAGTGGGGCAATCAAATTCGTAGTTATGTGCTGCAACCTTATCAATTGGTAAAGGATCATCGGACCGGATATGAATCGCCAGACGTTAAGGCAATCTTGGACGGAGAGCTTGACAAATTCAATGAAATGTATCTAAGATGGATAGCTAAGAGCAAAAGATAATATGAAAATTTTAGTTACCGGCGGCGCCGGTCTCATAGGTTCCAATTTATGTAAACGTTTACTAGATCATGGCGATCAGGTTATTTGTCTTGATAATTTTTCAACCAGCCGGCGTGAAAACGTTGAGCCACTTTTAAAGCGTGAAGGATTTAAACTTGTAGAGCATGATGTAACTCAGGTTTATAATTTTTTAGAAGTAGACCAAATATATAATTTAGCCTGTCCAGCCTCGCCGGTGCACTATCAAAAGACTCCGGTAGAAACCGTCCGAACTTGTGTCCAGGGAGCTATTAACGCCTTGGAGCTAGCCAAGAAATTGAATATTCCTGTGCTACAGGCTTCAACTTCGGAAGTGTATGGTGATCCCGAGGTGCATCCCCAGCCCGAGACTTACACCGGGAACGTTAATCAAATTGGACCGCGAGCTTGCTACGATGAGGGTAAGCGTTGCGCCGAGACATTATTTTTTGACTACCATCGTGAGTGGGGAGTGAAGATTAAGGTGGTACGCATTTTTAATACTTATGGACCAAATAATGCTCCCGACGACGGGCGGGTGGTTTCGAATTTTATCTTGCAAGCGTTGCGCGGCGAGTCGATAACTATGCAGGGTGATGGCAGTAAGACCCGGGCTTTTTGTTATGTTGATGATTTAGTTGAAGGATTAATTAAGATGATGAATAGTACTGAGATTGGTCCAATTAATTTGGGAAATCCAGGAGAGTTTACTATGCAAGAATTAGCGGAGTTAATAATCGAACTAACTGGCAGTAAGAGTAAGATTGTAAACGAGGATAACCGACCCGACGACCCAAAGATTCGCCGGCCAGATATAAGTTTAGCCAAAGAAAAACTTGGTTGGGAACCGACTATTGCCCTGCGAGAAGGTTTGCAGAAAACCATTGAGTACTTTAAGCCTTTAGCCTAAATATACATCATGAATAAAGACGAAGTAAAAATTGCAGTCGTAGGCCTGGGCTATGTTGGCTTGCCTTTGGCTGTGGCTTTTGCCGAGGCTGGTGTAGCTGTCATTGGTTTTGATATTGATCAGAAAAAAATTGATTCTATTAAAATAGGAAATGATCCTAGTGGTGAAGTATTGCCTGAGCGCTTAACTAAATCGGGTATCGACTTAACAGCGGATCCAAAAAAGATAAACGAGGCTAATTTTATTATCATAGCCGTACCAACGCCAATCACAGAAGATAAAAAACCAGATTTATCAATCGTTGAGGATGCCACTAAGACAGTCGGTGAGAACTTGTCTCCTGGTAGCGTGGTAGTTTTTGAATCAACAGTGTATCCAGGTGTGACAGAAGACGTGTGTCTGCCGATATTAAAAAAAGTAGCTGGCCATGATGAGTTTACGATCGGGTATTCTCCCGAACGTATCAACCCAGGGGATAGTGAGCATGGTTTAGCTCAAGTTATCAAAATTGTCTCTGGCCAAGACGAGGCCACGCTAGATCGCGTAGCCGAGGTGTACGAACTGGTTTGTAAGGCCGGTGTCCATCGCGCGCAGTCAATCAAAGTAGCCGAGGCGTCAAAGGTTATTGAAAACGTCCAGCGAGATTTGAATATCGCGCTGGTAAATGAGTTGTCTTTAATTTTTGATAAGTTAGATATTGATACCGCCGCTGTTTTGGAAGCGGCCGGAACAAAATGGAATTTTCATCATTACCACCCTGGTTTAGTGGGCGGGCACTGTATTGGGATTGACCCTTATTATCTAGTGCATGCCGCTAAAGAGGCTGGCTACGACCCACAAGTTATATTGTCGGGTAGGGAAATAAATGATGGTATGGCCAAGCACGTGGCGCAAATGATGGTTGACGCGTTAGGAGATGCTAAAGACAAGCGCGTTTTAGTGATGGGTCAAACATTCAAAGAAAACGTACCAGATCCTCGTAATTCCAAAGCTAAGGAAGTTGCCCAAGCTTTGACCGACACAGGGGCAGAGGTAGTTGCACATGATCCTTTTATTGATCAGTACAATCAAGAGTTAGCTGGCTTGAAAGATTTTGATGCGATAGCCTTGCTCGTAGCGCATGATGATTATAAAAAGATTACGCTCGAGCAGTTAAAGAGTAAGACCCGAGTAGATTCTCCAATATTATTTGATCTTCGGCGAGTGCATGATAAAGATGAGGCGGAGAAGCTTGGGTTTACGTATTTAAGCTTATAGTATGTCGAAAGTCCTGCTTCTAACCGGCCCAGGTGGGGCAGGGAAAACAACCATAGCCAAACTTTTAGAAAAAAAGCAGGGGTATTTCTGGCTAGACGCTGATCAGGCAGATACAGAATTTTTTCCCGACGGTAAACATTGGTTGCCGGAAAATAAAGCTAAGCTTCGTTTAGCACATAATAAGATTTTTCAAAAAACAAAAGAGATTTATGACGGTGGTAAAGACGTAGTACTAGATTATATTATTTTCGGGCACTACATGGAGTTTATAGATAAGTTTAAAAACACATTCGGAGATGATTTTAAAATTAAAGTCTTGTTACCATCGATTGACGAAATGATAACTAGAGATGCTGAGCGTGAGGTCTGGACAACTGGGGCAGACCGCATAAAAGCAGTCAGCGCTGAATTTGAAGAAATTAAAGATAGGATTGGTATCGAGAATTATATAGACACCTCCGGCATGAGTGCCGAGGAGGTAATAACAAAATATTTAAATTAATTTAAATGCCAAAATCATTAGTTAAGTCATTAGTGACGGGCGGCGCAGGTTTTATTGGTTCTCACTTAGCCGAGGCCTTGCTTGAAGCCGGCCACGATGTGGTAGTGGCTGATGATTTAAGTGCCGGGCTTAAAGAGAATGTTCCGGCAGCGGCTACTTTTGTAAAAGCCGACATTACCGACCGAAAATCGGTTGAAAAATTATTTGTTACCGAGCAGCCTGACTATGTGTTTCACCTGGCCGCACAGATTAACGTTAGAAAATCTTTAGCTAATCCAATTGAAGATCGTAAGATTAATTTTGATGGGTCAAAAAATATTGAAGAAGCTTGCCAGGCTTATAATGTAAAAAAAATAGTGTTTGCTTCTACGGCTGGTGCTATAGGTGATACAGAAGAAATTCCTACTACCGAAGATGTAGCTACTGACCCGCCTTCACCTTACGGCCAAGCCAAGCTGGAGGCCGAGAAAATGTTTGCTTTGTCCGAGGCCGAAGTTGTAACTTTAAGATTTGCCAACGTATACGGTCCGCGCCAGCGTGGTGAAGGCGAGGGAGGAGTGGTAGCAGTTTTTTCAGACCGTGTTATTCAGGAACAAACTTTAATCGTAAACGGTGATGGGCAACAGACAAGAGATTTTGTTTATGTGACAGATATTGTCAAAGCTTGCATAAGTGCTCTTAAATCTGAAGCTAAAGGATTATATCATGTCGGGACCAGCATTGAGACGAGCGTAAACACCTTGGCTGAGATTGTTAAGAAAGTGTCTGAGAGTAAGGTTGATATCGAGCACGGTCCAGCTGTGCCCAGCGAACAGAGACGGTCGGCATTATCCTCGGTTAAAATTAAAGAAGAATTAGGCTGGACACCCAAAGTAGGCTTGGAACAAGGCCTTAAGATGACCATTGAGTGGTTTAAAGATAAAAATAAATAAATTTATTAAATGAAAAACATTTTAGTCTCAGGGTCTTTGGCCTACGACAATGTTATGACTTTTCCCGGACGTTTTCGGGAGCATATCCAGCCGGACAAACTACACGTACTAAGCGTGTCTTTTCAGTTGGATCGTTTAGAAAAAAATTATGGAGGTACGGCCGGTAACATTGCTTACAATTTGGCTTTGCTTGGGCTGCGGCCAACTGTTTTGGCTGCGGCTGGGCAGGATTCGAAAGATTATATTTTTTGGTTACGAAAACATAAGGTAGATGTCGGAAGTGTAAAGATCGCGCGAGGTAAAACTGCTTCGGCCAACATTGTAACCGACCGAGACCACAACCAAATTACTGGGTTTTATCCGGGAGCATTGTTTCAGTCAACAGGGGTGCCAGCCAATAGTATTTTGAAAAAATCTAAATTGGCAATTATTTCCCCGGGCAACATTGGTGACATGGTTAAGTATGCGGCTGCTTACCGAAAAGCAAAATTATCTTACATAATAGATCCGGGGCAAGTGACTGGCTTTTTAAGTCCGGGCCAGCTGCGCCAAGTTATCTCGGGAGCAAAAGTATTAATCGGTAATGATTATGAAATGACTTTAATTTCTAAGCGAACTGGTTGGAGTTTATCTCAGTTATTAAAAAAATCAGATATTGTAGTTACAACTTTAGGAGCCAAAGGTTCCATAATTCAGGAAGGATCGAAGAAAATTAAAGTGTCGGCCGTAAAGCCTAAAAAAATGGTGGATCCGACTGGAGCAGGGGATGCGTACCGAGCCGGTTTAATTTATGGAATTTTAAACGACTTACCTTTACTTAAAACAGGACAGATAGCGGGTACAGTGGCTGTACATGCGGTGGAGAGGTACGGTACCCAGAATCACAGCTTTACATTAGCTAGTATTAAGCGAAGGTGTCAGAGAGCGTTTAGCTCTTTGTCATCTCGACCGAAACGAACGAAGCCCAGCGAAGCGGGCAAGTAAGTGTAGTGGAGAGATCTTCCAGATTTGTTGATTAATTTAAATTGGAAGATCCCTCGACTTCGCTCGGGATGACAAAATAAAATAAAAATTGTACAATACTTCAATAATTACGATATATGAAATCACACGTCAAAAGTATAAAACTTGCTGCCGAAGGTAAAAAACGAATTATTTGGGCTGAGCACGACATGCCGGTCTTGGCCGAAGTCGGCAAGAAGTTTGGGCAGAGTAAACCCCTAAAAGGTTTGCGCGTGTCTGCTTGTTTGCACGTAACTGCTGAGACTGCCAATTTAGTTAGAGTATTAAAGATGGGAGGAGCCAAGGTCTTACTGGTGGCTTCTAATCCATT
>CAXGXT010000014.1:0-8015 GCA_964013765.1 uncultured bacterium
CAAAATTGTTTAGTAAAATAAAAAAGAATCAACCTGTTTATCGTTTTCGAGATATGTATCGGTCTCCAATACTAGTTGATGACTTGGCCAAAATCTGTTGGCGGTTGGCCGGTAGTGATTTTCGGGGAATTATTCATGTGGCCGGGGAAAGGAAAAGCATTTATGAGTTTAGTCAAGAGGTTTTAAATAAAAATGGGTTTAATGCTAGCTTGGTTAAGCCTAGCTCTTATAAACAAAGTGGTTTGGTTGTTTCTCCTGACACTTCTTTGAATACTGCCTTAGCCAGAGGAGTGATAGGATTTGAGTTAAAGTGAACTGTTCGCTTCTTTCCTTTTTTTAAAATGCCTTTACCAATAACTCATATTATTTTTTTGCAAAAGTTTTGGCAGCAAACAAGTAGAGCTCCAGAACTTTTTTCAGCAAGCGTACTCGGTACCTTGTTGCCGGATATAAATTATTTAAATGAAGTGAGCAGAGACAAGACTCATTTTTTATGGGTTAGAGAAAGAAAGGTTGAGGATTTGTTTAATAGTTTGTTCGTTGAGTTAAGTAGGTTTTTTAAGGGGGAAGTAATTATCAGTGATTGGAGACGAGCTTTTATTGACGGTTATTGCTTTCATCTTATTTTAGATAAATGGTGGGCACAACAAGTAAAGCCCATAAGACATAGCCAGCAATATTTAAAATATGGTTATTCTTTAAAGCTGTTGTCAGAAGATCTATTGAAAAAGAATTCAGCTAAACTTTATTTAGATTTTAATTTAGACTTAAGTTTTTTTCCTTCCTTTTTTGGGTTAAAGGTTGAGACGGTTGAAGGTTGGTATATACAACTTAATAAATATTTACAGCTTGTGAGTATTTCCGAAAGACTAAATTTTTTAGCCGATGCTAGAGCAATTAGCTTTGGGCAAATTATAGAAGTTGAAAATGAAATTAACATTATTGAAAAGGGTTTAATGAATTTGCGGCATCTGGAAAATTTATTACTAGATTTTTATTGGCTTAGGGTTAAAAATGACCATTTTAGTTTATGAAAAAAAATAACCCAGATCGCGAAGTAGCACGTAATCCGAAAGTTCCGGATTTATCTGAGGCGAAAATTGCCCAAATTACTTCCGAGGTTTTTGTTATGCCAAATCCTCATCCGGCCGATATTATTTTTGTTTTCGGGTCTTCAGGGGGTGATTGGCAGTTGGTAGCCGATTTGTATGCCGCCGAGCTGGCCAATCTCATTGTGGTGACAGGTAAAACAGGAAGACATTTTTCTAAAACTGGTCAGCCGTTAGCTCACATGATACGAGAAAAACTAATATTAAAAGGAGTGCCAGCCGAAGCTATGTTGGTGCAGGATAAATCAACAAATACCTTAGAGGACGTTAAATTTTCCAAACAAATTTTAGATGACCTGGGATTGCATCCAAGGGCAATTTTATTTGTGAGCAAGTCTCATCATTCTGGGCGAGCAGAGAGAACTCTAAAAAAATATTTTCCGCAAGCAGAGATTTTTTCGGCTACTTATAATACTAGTTATGAAGGGATAAAAGTGGCTAGGCATACTTGGTCTCGGCATGAAATTTCTCGGCAAAGAGTGTATGGGGAATGGCTGCGGATTCAGAAGTATTCGGAAAGAGGAGATATTTAGAATTAGTTTTATCCAATAAAGAACCCCAGTTTACTGGGGTTCTTTCAATCAATTTAGACAATTGTAATTACGCTGCCATGTCTACAACCTTTCCATCTTTATTAAAGACTATGTCTTGTGCCTCGAACTGTTTGATCAGACGTTCTCTTGTGCTTACCGTACTACCATACTCTGTCACGTGTCCAGCACCTTCTATCTGTTCAGAGTAATCAAAGATGGTATCTTTTAATGTTCTTTCGTTGATTCTTGATATAGCTTCTAGAGTTTCCATAATTTCTACTTCTTGATTACTTGTGTCTAGATTTGCTTGTTGTAACATTACGGTCAAGCGAGCTTCGAGATTAACTAAACTTTCTTCCCCGCTTAGTTTTTCATCTTTTAGGGCTTTCCATGTACCTTCTTCTAGTTGTGAGGGGACATCCCTTATACTCTTCAATTTATCCATGGGCTTATCTGTTCCGGTCATAATTTTTTCAATAGCTTTTTTGCCAAAATGACCCATGGCGTCCTCAATATTTTTCTTTATCCCCTTGGTTTGATATTTTGCGGCATCATGTATTTCTAATTCTTCCTTACTTAAATCAGCTGATTCTATTTTTTTATAAGCATTAGATTCGACTCTGTTTTTACCACCACCACTCATTATTAGTGCTTCATTTGTTTTATCAGCTAAATCGGCTAAGACTTGTTCTTTGTTAGTTTCATCAGCCTCAAGCTTTGCTTCTATTTCAGTACTGGCTAACAACTCAACTGCGTCTGCGGCTGCTGTGACGTCAGCTAGCCGTTGTTCTAAAGCGTCTATTTCTTCTCTTCCTAATTCTCCAGGCTCTGCAATTTGAGCTTTTAGTTCAGGGATTTCCTCGCGGTATGAAGCAAGTAAATCTAGATTACCCTCTTGTTTTTCTACGCCCCTGCGGATTTTTTCTTTTCGAGGAGTTACCTCGTCCATTGGAGTTTCAGCTCCAGTGGCTTCTGGTGGTACCCCTCCTGTTTCTGGTCTAGCCATAGTATTAATAAGTTAATTAAATTAATTATTTGCTAGTATATTATCTAGTATTAAGTTTTTTTTCAAGGCCAGATGTCCACTCCCTAGATCTCCACGCCCAACGTATTCCGAATCACCCAGCCGATACCAAAGTTTATTAAGGCAACTCCCAAACTGATGGTCGCAATTTGCGCGAACTTTTTTGTGAAAGGCTGATCCTTGGCCACTGCTACGTAGGCTGAAAATAAAAAGATAATAATTAAGGCCGAAACGATGGCCGCCCCTAAAGCCATAAAAGGATTTGAGAAAATAAAGTAAGGAGTAATCAAAACTACTACAGCGATAAAATAAGCTACTCCTGTATATGCACTGGCATGCGAAGCATGTTTACCGCTGTCTACATCGGCTTCTTCTTTGGTAGACAAAAATTCTGAAGCGGCCATGGCCATTGAGGCAGCCACTCCCGTGATGAGTCCAACCATGGCAATTAACCTTGTGTTTTGTAACGCCAGAGTTAGGCCAGATAAAGCTCCGGTTAATTCAACTAAAGCATCGTTTAGTCCTAAAATAACCGAGCCAGTATATTTAAGTCCTCCCTCGTCCATTAAATCGAGAATCTTTTTTTCATGGTGATCTTCTTGAGCAATAATAGGTTTAAGTTCGGGGTATTTGTTGGCTAATTCAATGTACCTACGTTGCGCAAGTTTTTCTCCGCGTTCCATTAAACGTACTCCAAAATTTAGTCCGAGTGTGCGAGATAAAAAGTAATAATACTTGGCTTTACCGTAGTTTGGATCAATGTCCTGCCCGGTGAATTTTTTTATGTATGTGTAATGATCCTCTTCCTCTTTGGCGATTTTTTCCAAAGCTGAACGAGTTTGTTCGTTTTTAACAATCTTGGCCAGGCGGCGATACACAACGCTTTCAGTTACTTCATCCCTTTGAGCCTGTAAAAGTTTTTTCTTGGTTTTATTATCTAAATTCATATTTCTTGACATTTTTATTTATATATACTATATTATCCTTTAGGCATATTATTTACAACTTGGAAATAATGCGCCAATTTACCTAAATAAAGTTTTACAAACTAGAAAAGTCGAATATTTATATGGCAAAGAATTTAGATGAAAAGCGAGCCGAAGCTTTGATTGAAGCGATATTGTCGCTAAAAAATCGTAAAGAGGCTAAGAAATTTTTGGGTGACCTTATGACTTCATCCGAATTAACTGAGTTTAGTAATCGATGGGCAGCTGCCTTGATGCTAGACGCAAATATTTCTTACGAAAAAATTGAGAAAATTACTGGATTAAGCTCACGTACAATTGCTCGAGTTTCTTCTTGGTTAAAAACCGGAACTGGTGGATATAAGTTTATGCTGCGGCGAATGGGGGAGCATAGTTCGGTCGCTGAATTAAAAGCAATAGCCAATAATATCAAGGAGTAAGTTTAAATAAAATTTGATCATCACCCTTTGCTAGCTGCAGAGGGTTTTTTGATTGATTTGACATAGTTTATTGCTTATGCTACTGTACTTTAATAAAGTAATAATATAATTAAGAAAAGCTTACTTTAGACAAATTTATGACTATAAATAAGTACAAACTAATAAACGGCATAGGTGCTGTCCATCATGGCGCTAATGTATTCACCACCGCTTCAGCCGAGCGGCCGCATTAGTATTGTCTAAATAATTCTAGTTCGCCCCCTCCGCTTGTAGTGGAGGGTTTTTTGTTTTCGCCTGGATTGTCCGGGTGAGCAAACGAAAGTTCTTTTCAATTGAATGGAGTGCTCAGATGGCAGATGGCAGATTCTCTAAGTTTGTCGGTGGGATAGTGGTTGTCCCTGATCTTGATTTCGACAAAGGTGATGGTTTGGTACCAGTTATTGCTCAGGATAACAGGACTAATGAAGTTTTGATGTTGGCGTACATGAATTACGATGCCTGGAGGTTAACGCTTCAGACTGGCATGGCCCACTACTATAGTCGTCGTCGTAAAATGGCATGGATGAAGGGTGAAACCAGTAGACATGTTCAACTTTTGCGTCAAGTATTGGTTGATTGTGATAAAGACACAATAGTTTTAAAAGTAGATCAGGTCGGCAAAGGTGCTTGCCATGATGGCTACCGAAGTTGTTTTTATCGTCATTTGATTTTAAGTGAGTGGCAGTTTTGTATGGATCGAGCGTTCGATCCAGAAATTGTTTACCATCAATCCCAAGAAAGCGAGGAAGTGAAATGAGTTATCCTATTTTTGCAATTCCGTCAGGTTCGTTGAAGGGACCGACGATGGAGGTTTTACGGGCTGCAGGCATCCCCTTAGAAGACCCTACGCCCGACGATCAACTTGGGGTATTCGAGGGGTGGAGGTTTCAAGTCGTTGACCGAATAGATTTGACAAGAATGATGAATCAACGATTGATCCATGCTGGGATTACGGGCGAGGATATTTTTTGGAACAAATTGCCCACTCGAGGCGTAGGCATGGCCACTCTTGAAACATATTCTCGTGTATCGAAAAGGCCGGTCGAGTATGTGTTGGCCGTGCGAAAAGGGGAGGAAAGGTTCTACCAAGATTTATGTAAGGATTCTGATAATGGCCACGGAGAAGTATGCGTGGGAGCGGAGCTTCATAATTTGGCGTTTGATCGTCTTAAGGATAAATATCCTAAACGGTTTCATATTAAGCGCTTATACGGTAAAGAAGAGGCAGCTCTTCAGTTGAAGTTTTGTGACGTGCTATTCGTAGCACGGGAGACAGGTAATACCTTGCGGGCTTACGGACATGAGGTGGTCGAGAGGGAAGTGTTCTACAGCAGGCCAGTTTTACTCAACGACCCGGACGCCAGAGACGACCTTATCAATGATTTACCTTATAGAATTAGTGAAGCTCTCAAAAAGAACGATTGATCTTTGACTAAAAACCCTCGGCTCAAGATTAATTCTTGAGCCGGGATTACTTATCTAGTAAAAAGGAAAAACCAATGATTACAGTCTCGTGCTTTACTAATTTTCCATCTTTTTACGAGATGATCCTATGGCATGATTATCGTCAGAATGGTGACATTAAAGACCCATTCTGCCATCGCTACCTTACGACTAAGGTCGGAGTCGCGCCAATCTTATTTCAAGACAGGCAGGGAAAGATGATCGGGGGAGGCATAATCTGCCATCAAGCCTTTCGGTTGACGCTCGAGACTGGCTATCTGCACATGACCAGCTCAGCTAAGGGAGAAGTAGTGTCGACATTAACAAAAATCTTGAAGCTTGAGGTTTTACGCCAATCTGATGATGCATGCAGTGAAACTTTTATGGTGCAAAGCATTATTGTAGCGACGGTGGAAGTAAGTGATGAAGTAATATTTCCTTTAGATGTGGTCGACATTATCGATCTTGAAAATGGCGTCCATACCAACGAAAGGTTTGAAGATAGGGGAGGTCCCATCAAAGTTACTTACCAAAAACCCTCGGCTCAAGAAATGAACTTCTGAGCCGGGATTACTTATCTTACAAAAGGAGATACGCCATGTCTGGTGAAGTATGTGCTTGGCTGTCTACAGATTTTTTATTTTGGGGCATGGAAAAGAGCTCCTCAATTGCAGCAAGTGTGCGGGAAGGCTTAGGCTGGCCCACTTTGATTACATCTGGTAACCGTAATTTTCTTGTAGGTATTCCAGGTGACCTGGCAGAGACTGAAATCCTCGGTAGATTTGGTGGTTTAGGACTTGGTCTGCCTGATAATTATCGTCTGTTTCGAGTGCAGGAGTCTGTCCTTGGGGCTATACAGTTTTCGCAATACAGGGCAGTATTTCGGATCCGTGGAAGCCCTGGGAGCGTGCGAGCAATTTTTCATGTTCTTCGTGATGATCCTCGGTTAGGGGGTGTGTACTTATGTGGCGACGCTTGTATTACATTCACTAATTGCCAAGGAGATGATTTAGATTTAATGCGTCTTCTGCGGCGAAGTACTCGCGGGGTTGAAAGCGTTGCCTGCGATCTTGTTCTCTAAGCACTAAGCCCCCGCCAGACGGAAGCGTCTAGCGGGGGATATCTTTTACTAATTTTAGCGTATTTTAATACGGCTCAGACGTCGTTTGAGCCGTATATTGATTACGTTTAATACTAAATAATGAAGATTTCATATAAAAAAATAAACCCAGGCGGGAATATTACGGCTCTTGTTTTTGAACCAGTTGATATTGACCGTCGTGGGCAGGTTGAAAAAGATATTAGGGCTGACGATTCGACGATCGAGCAGGTCGGATTTGTAGTACCCGTTCGTGACGCCGCCAACGACGCGCGGTTGGAGATGGCGGGTGGGGAGCTGTGTGGCAACGCGCTTCGTTGCCTGGCTTATGAACTTTGGCGTCGGCGCGGTGGTAAAGGCAGAACGGAATTTATAATTGAAACTTTAGGTGTGTCTGAGCCTATTTTGACCGCTGCCACAAAAGGTTACGCCGAAGTAGCTTTATCTTTAAGAACTATTTCTATTACGGATATGCTAGACGGTAAATTGGTTCGCCTGCCAGGAATTGTTCAGTTGGTTCTGAAGCGGGCTGTTACTCAAAGCCAAGCTCAAGAAATGTTTGAAGTAAATGGACTGAGGGGGGAGTCAGCTGCCGGAGTAATCTCAATCACGCAAGCAAGGGATCGTTTACAAATTCGACCATTGATTTGGGTGCGCGATACCGATACTTGGTATAATGAGACGGCCTGTGCTTCAGGCACTATGGCCGCAGCGTTTTCGTGGGGCTTAACTAAAGGAGAGTATATTGAAGTTGTCCAGCCGAGCGGAGCAATTTTTTTTGTCCGCGAATACCAAGGACGTTTAATTTTAGGAGGCCCTATTTGGTAAATAATATCCTTGACAAAGCTTTTACTATGACTAATAATACCTGAGCTCTAGAAAAAATCACGTGCGGTGGGCTGACCTGTCAGTGAGTGGCCTTCGGGCTCTACTGTTCTAGGTTAGGCGATTCTGAATAATCGCCGTGCCCACCGCACCTTTCTTTAATCAAAAACAAAAAAACACGGCCGGCACAAATGCCTTGCCCTTGTTGGGTTAAGGCAATGGGAATAGGAAATCGTGCCGGCCGTTTTTTGTTACCAACAAAATTTGCTGCGCCAAGTGGCGCAGCTTTCTTCATAAGAAACAACCCGCCGTAGCTCGAGCGATGCGAGTGCGAAGGCGGGTGATGTCACTAAAAAGTGAGATTAGTTTTACCGAACAAAGTTAAGTGGGTTTACTTTTACGCCTCCGGATAATACTTCAAAGTGAAGGTGAGGACCAGTGGATCGACCAGTAGAACCCATGCTGCCCAACGCCTGACCTCTGCTAACTTGTTGGCCAGGTCGCACAAATATATTACTAAAGTGTCCGTACAGAGTAC
>CAXGXT010000015.1:0-7938 GCA_964013765.1 uncultured bacterium
TCAGATGCCTTTTCGTAAAGTACATGAGCCTGAAGCATTAATTGATTTGATCGGGCGGTATAAGCCAGTTTTGCATAAACAAGCCTATTTAGACCCATTTCAGGCCTTAGATGAGGCTTTAAAGAGGGCAAATAAGGATGATTTAGTGCTCGTGACGGGGTCTTTTTATTTAACCGGAGAACTACGCGCGCGCTGGTATTCTGAGGAGAAAGTTTTGCGCACGCGGCGGAGTTTTAGCTAGTTGAAAGTTAACAGTTGTAAGTTGTAAGCCTTGCACATGCCACAAATTTAAACTTTCTCATAAATTCTGCTCGCGCATAACTTACAACTTAAATCTTACAACTTAAAACTAATACGTATGCTTTATATAAACATTCCGACCTACAACGAAGCTGGAAATATAGACAATTTGGTTGAAAAAATATCAGCATTAGGTCTAGATAACTATAGAATTTTATTTATTGATGATAATTCTCCAGACAGTACGGCCGACGTGGTAAGGAAAATTAAAAATCAGAACAAACAAGTTGAACTTCTGGTTCGTGAAACCGATAAGGGTTTTCGACTAGCCACAATTACTGGACTGAAGCATGCCTTGGCTCAGGGAGCGGATAGAGTATTAACAATGGATTGTGACTTGTCTCATAATCCGTCTGATATTCCACGAATATTAGAAAAATCTAAACATGCCGATGTAGTAGTGGGCTCCAGGTATATTCGTGGTGGAGGTGTCCAGAATTGGCATTGGTTACGTCGTCTAATAAGCCGTTCAGGAAATTTATATGTTCGCTTTATTTTAGGATTACCAGTTAAGGATTGTACTGGTAGTTTTCGTTGTTACCAAAGTTCCGTCCTTAAAACTATTGATTTTACCAAATTACGCAGTAGCGGTTACGCTTTTGCCCCCGAGACTTTATTTCACGTACATCGTCATGGCTTTAAGGTGGTAGAAACGCCAATTATTTTTACGGAAAGGCAGGTTGGCGAGTCTAAGTTTAATTCCGGAATGATTTTAGAAGGACTTATTGGAATCTTTTTATTAGCAGTTAAATATCGTTGGCGAAAGCCGTAGATTTATTAGTGCCAGATTAAACAAAAAAACCTTGCTAATAGCGAGGTTTTTTAGCTAGTATATTTGATTACTTTTTCTTTTTCTTAGTCTTGATAGTCTTGGAAGCTTTTATTTTTTTTGGCTTTGGGGCTTTAGGTTTTTTGGCACCAGCCTTTGGTTCCAATCCAAGGTCAGCATCAATAATACGATCATCAGATTTTTTGGTCAGGTCGAACTGTCTTGATTTAATAGTTCTGAAACCAGGTTTGTCGGCCGTGACGTAATAGACGTTATTTCCGGCCAAAAAGCTGTAGCGACCACGGTTGTCTGTAATTCTAGTCTCTAATAGCTTATTGTATTGTTTGTCGTAGATACGAACAATAGCTTTTTTGAGCGGTTCTTTAGTTGTTCGATCATATACTACGCCCCAACTCTTGGATTTTTTACGATGCGAGATACGACGGAAGGCAAAGAAAGATACCACGTGGAAACCGAAGGCTCCAATAGTTAATTTGGATGGGGAGATATACATCATAATTGCGGCTACCGGTACGGCCGAGAAGGCAACCATAATTTGAGCTTTTTTTAGGGTAGATTTTAGTATGACTTTAGCGTTGCCAACTGATTTTTGTTCCTTAACATCGATTGGGATATTAGCAGAGATTGATGGGTTGCTAGAGGTAATTTCTAAAGTATCACCGTGGTACAGGTCTAAGTAGTTAACGTCTTCACTCTTCTTAAATAGAATTACAGAAGGGAATACGTATTTATTTTTAGTTACTGTTACGTAGTACTTACCAGGTTTAGCTAAGAAGCTGTATCGACCTCTCTTATCTGTGACTACGGAGCGGATTAGTTTATTATCGCGACGGTTAAACAGTCGAACAATGGCCAGATCAATAGGCTGTTTAGTTATAGAATCGTAGACAATCCCGAATTTTTTACGTCGTTTGGCGAACAAGGCAGCTAGTGGTTCGGTAAACAAGAAGCGGAGGAGGTTTAAGACGTTGGCTGCTCCAGCCGAAGTTGCCACAACTCCGGCAGTAGCAACCACTACTACTGGTGCTGCTCCCTGGGTAAGTGCTTCAACTACTGGGTTGTCGGCAATAGCATTAAGAGGTTCGATAATTGACTCAGATACAAAGTCCGATACAACGTCTGGAATAATTGCTCCTATAGCTTCTTCTAACTTTTCTAGCACTTCCTTAACTTCTTCTAGTACTTCTTCTGGGTTTCTTTCGGAATTATCGTCGATTGCGTTACAGCCTGTATCTTCAGGGTAATCGATTACGCCGTCGTTGTCGTTATCAATCCCGTCGCCACAATCTGCTAAGGCTAATTCAAGCTCGCCACAGTCTTCGTCTATTAATCCATTACAGTTATTGTCTGTATTGTCTCCGCAAAATTCCTCACCTACTGGTTCATCCGAGAAACAAACCACACTATCTCCATTTTCACTACAGATATAATTACCAGTGGCATCACAACCTGTAGTTTGGACCTGACATTCTTCTCCTTTGAGGTCAAAGTCTTCGTCAATTAAACCGTTACAGTTGTCGTCTTGTTCGTTACATAGTTCTGGGTCATCAGTTTCTTGAGGGGCAGGTGCGCTACAGAAGGTTCCTCCATTGGTTGAGCATGATAAGAAACCGTCTATTTGACAGACACCAAAGCCTTTAGAGCAAGACGCTCCGATATTGAAGTTTTCATCAATAGCTCCGTCACAGTTGTTATCCAAGCCGTCACAAATTTCATCGCCTACGTGGGTAGTGAATACGCATGAACTCCAGGTGCCGTTTGTACTTAAACTTGTCCCCGAGTTAGTACCTACTAAGATTGGACTTAGGTTTGTGCTAGCGTAAAGCGTTGTCCCGTGGCTGGTCAGTTCATGAATATAATTATCGTGTTGGTGATCTTCGGACCAATTCGTACCGTCAAATTTGTAAATTTTACCGTCGCTAATAGATCCGTTGTTGGCGCTAGCATATAGTAAACCGCCGTGTACTTCCAGGTCGGTAATATCTTTGTTAAGACCGGTGTTGTAAGACAAATCCCAGCCGTTAGGTGTTCTGACATGAATTTTTGCTTCAGTATCACCAGCATATAGCTTACCGTCGTATTCAGCCAAAGCCATTATACCTGCAGAGCTACTTTCTACTTGTTCAGTGATCCACGTGGCACCTCCATCAACAGTTGAAGCCACATCAAATGCTGCTGCAGCATATAGACGACCATTAAATGATTCCAAAGCATCGCTGGTGTTTGATCCTCCAGGTTGACTAGTAGTTGTTCGCCATTGGTCATTACGTAGAACTGCTACTTGGTAGCTACCCGAAGAGATCCCGGCTGCGTATAATTCTCCGACATGTACTTCATAATCATGTACCCTAAAGGGACCAAAACCGTTATTTAAAATTATTTGTTTAGTATCTAATAAGTTTCCATCTCCATCAAATTCTAGGATTGCTCCAATATTTGCAAATGTACCACCGACATTTGCGTTGGCATAAATTTTTTCATTAAAACTGGTCATTGAACCTTGGATTGGATTATCCGAATTGATGGTTGACCAGGTATTGTTTGATTCTAGCCTTAGGAGCTTACCGAGGTTATCAGCAATGTAGACTTTACCATTGTGTACGGTAATGTTTTCTCGTGCAGTAAGTTGCCCAGGAACACTGATTGACGTCCATGAGGTGTTACTATTTGCGCTTGGGCTTAGTTCATAAACTATAGCATTTCTTCCTCGGCGACCTGAGTAAAGTTTGTTGTTGTAGTTAGCAATACTTAAGAGGTTGTTGGCTCCTGGGGGAGCAATTACAAGTTCATAGGTACTGCCATTGGTGGTACGGTACACAGAACCTTGACTTGAATGCTCAGCAGTTGTTTGACCACTTAGGTAGATGGTGCCATCAAGGTTAACACTATCAGTGACGAGGAAAGGCATGTTATCCGTAGCGGTAACAAAGGTATTACCCTCGAGTCGGTAAGCGGTGTCACCTGACCAGACATGGAGTCGGCCATTGATATCCCCGCCAGTAAATAGTTGTTGGCCATTTGGAACATCGGTTATTTCTTCCCAAGTATTATTTTGTAGTTTCCAGAGCTTTGTATCATCGTTACCGTTTGGGGGGTTTATCGCGTATAGTTGACCGCTAACCTCAACAAACATACTAAAGTACCCTCGTTTATTGGTTGCTGTCACGGCCTCTGTCCAGTCATCGCCATCACGCAGCCAGATTTTGCCATCATTGGTAGATCCCCATCCGGCCGAAGCCCAAAGTTTGCCACCATGGCTGTAGAGGTCGTGGATATTGGAATTCCCTTGGTCGCCTAGACTATTCCAATTGTTACCGTTAAACGTGAAAATATTTTTACCAACCGCAACCCATAATTGTCCGTTGTGTACGGTCATGGCGGAGCTAGCAATACTATCTAAATCGTTAGTAGTAAAGCTCGTGGTCCAGCTCGTACCGTCAAATACGTCTATGGTAACCTTTGGCTCTCGGCTGAGTCCAAGTGCGTACAACTTGCCTTGGTAGTTTGTGAACTGCCAGAGGCCCATGTTTCCACTGCCGACTCCGCTCGTGATACCAAGGTTGCGTTGGTCAGTAATTTCAAAAGAGGCGTCGTTGCTTATACTAGTACCTTCGCCTTGACACGTCTGAGTACCTAGAATACATAGACTACTTTCGGTTCCACATTCTCGTGTCGTACCAATCGGAGCACAGAAACAACCTTCGTCGATTTCGCCATCACAGTCATTGTCTACACCATCGTTACATGTTTCCGCGCCAGGAGTTCCGGCCGTAGCGCTACAGGTTGTACCAGTTTCGGGATCGCACAATAAACTACCAGTTCGCAAACATGCACCGAGACCGGCCGTGCATTCTCCGCCGACTCCGCTAAAGTCTTCGTCTGCTTGGCCATCACAGTCGTTGTCTAGTCCATCACAGATTTCGACTGAAGCACCACCACCGCCGGAAACAATTAAGTCTGTTACGTCAACAGTTACACTCTGCCAAGGTTCAATTGCATGACTGACTAGATCGGGAGCAACGTCTGGTCCTGTCCAAACAGCATTACCTACAATAGGTTCTGCGCCAGGGTTATTATCTATAAATACATATGGCCGGAAACTCGTAGGTCGGTTTTGGGTTGAGGCAGTGTCAAAAGCCGTATCCATCATTGGTCGCCATTTAATTTCAACCCAGGCTTTAGTGACTATCGGATCTTCGACTGTAAAGCTTCGTTCCCACCAACCGCCAGATTGTTCCGGACCGGCTGCATCGGCTAGGCCTGTCCAGTTATAACCAAAGTGTGGCCACGCCCTTCCTTCCAAAGGACTTTCTCCTTCGTCTATATCCCAAGCATAATCTTTCCAACCACCGCCCTCAAATCCACCAGCGCTAGAAACATCTAGACATTCTTCGCTAACCGGGAAACTCCACTGGACCATTACGTTATCCCATCCGGTAAAGATGTGGTAGAAAGCATAATCACCAACCTTGACGTAGTAACCCATTTTTAGAGTATACTCAACGTTTGACTCTAACTCGCCAAGTAAGTTAAAGCTTTCAGATCTCCAACCAGTTGTACGATTATCTACGTCGGTTCCAAGTTGGCCGCTGCGCCAGACAAAGTCAGCATTGTCTAGATCGGGAGGGGAGTTTTTAGGCTGAGTATGATCAATAGTGACAAACAATTCAAAATCTTCTGGTAGTTCGTCACCTTGACGGAATCGGGATGGCCAAGAAGCTAACCAGTCGAAATTTAAGCGAAGAGAACGTAAATCGTCTTGGTCTTGAGTCATAGTAAATTGTTGCTCTCGCCAAGAACCTTTTTCAAAAGCATATTGGCCAAAAGTCGGTTCTTCGCCATAGGCATCACATTTTATACCGGTATCACAATCGGTATCGTTAGAGCATTGTAGCGAAGGGTTACCACCGCAGCCTCTTAGGGTAGTGTAGTTAGGGAATTGAGTCCAAGAGTAGTACTTGTCTTCGGATCCTCCCGGACCTCCGTCTCGGTAAACTGGCCAGGTGAAAGGTTCATTTGGGTTTTGGCTTGGGTCTTTAGTCCAATTCAAGACATTTGACCAACCTTCACCACTACTACTATCTCCACCTTTAGTTTCTTCGGTACAGACGTCACTGTCACTTGTCCAGAAAACTTTAGCTTCATCCCAGTCAATGTGTTGGTTTTGGTCAGTCCCGTACGCGTAAGTAGTTGTAAGTTCTGGATCGAAATCAGGGTCGTGTTCTAATACGCGCCAGGTAGCTACTTTGATCGTGAATTCGTTGTTGGCCGCGCTACAGAAACTTGATAGTTTGTCAGCAGCACAAACATATTGGCCGGTGCTACTACATTGCCCAACCCCGGCAATACTACATTCGTCGCCGACATTAAAGTCTTCATCGATTGCTCCGTCACAGTCGTTATCTATGGCATCACAGATTTCAGGACTAGGTAATGGTGTATTATCGATTGCACATAGTGGTATGCCAGAAAGGGGATTACATACGTAAGCTCCCTCGGCTGCACAAGCTCCTTCACCCGTTGAACAAGTGTCACCGATTTCTGGGCCTTCTGAAATATCGATAATACACTCACCCCACTCGCCAGGGCCGAGCGCACCTAGTTTAAGAACCTGTCCACTAGAGGTTCCACCAAAAAGTTCACCCGAGAAGGCTGTTAGCTCGGTCAGTCCGGTATCATCATCAAGAACCTCCCAACTATTAGCGGCTTCATCGTAAATCAGCGATTGGGTAACCGACCCTACATATAGTTTGCCCTCAAAAGAAGCTAATACGGTAGTAGAAGATCCAGCGCTGGATGGTATTGACGATGTTCCTGCTACATGGTTAGTTTCGAGTGAAACCAAAGAATTTCCAGTTGATACATAAAGCTTATTTTTATGAACAACCATGTCTCGAATCGGATCATCAACACTAAATTCTAGCCTCCATAATTCGTCACTACCTAGCTCATAAACCGTTTTATTGTACCAGGTATAAAGCTTGCCTTTGTATTTCGCAAATGTCGAATCAGAAAACTGGTTTGGATTATCACTCAGGTTTTGATTTGTGGTCCAGGTACCAGAGGTTGGATTATTGTTATCATTTGGGCTAAAAATTCCTACATCACCTTTGTCTGTCATGGCATAAAGTATTCCACTATCGCTTATGATCCCGGTAAATGCCTTACCAGTGTATAGTTGTCGCCAAGTGTTTGATGTATTTCCTGTCCAGAAATAGATGCCACCACCAGCTTGGGCTCGGGTAGAGTAGACATTGCCTTGGTGTACGGCAATGTCTTGGAATATTCCGGATTGACCTTCGGCAATTATTTCGCGACGGTTACTTAGATTACCATCGTCAAAATCATATACGTAGTTTTTAGCTCCATCAGCAAACAAATTTTCTTCGTGACCAGCGATCAGACTAGTTGTACCGCCGCCAGGGGTGTCCACTATTATCCAGCCTTCAGTATGATTGCTGGCGATATTTATTTCACTATCATTATCAACTCCTAAAACCTCACCGGGAACACTGCTGACTTGTAAACCGTCGTCAGATCCTCGTGTTCCGTCGTTGACCCATTTAAGGATTTTACCGTCATCGGTTCCAGCCAACATTCTTAAATTATTACTACTGCGGACAACTGTCGTAATTCGGCTGTTACCGCCGGCTCTTACATTTGAGTACCATTTATCATCGCCATAAGATCGACCAATTATTTTATTTCCCGCACCGGCGTAGGTACCTTCATTACGGGCAACTAATCCTGCGTGTTCGCCAATATATCTGGTTAATGAAATACTCCAGTTAGAAGTATTGGTATGGCTATGGGCCAAGGTAATTAAGTTTTCATTATCAGTAAGGCTA
>CAXGXT010000016.1:0-7925 GCA_964013765.1 uncultured bacterium
TTCCGACCATTTTTCTTTTTTGGTCGCGAAAGCTTAATTTTTTTAGCTGTAGCTTTGTGAGTTTTTAACTTCATTTTTTAAAAAATAAAAAAGGTTTTAATAACCAACTGTTTGAATAAATTTTATTTTTTCGCTTCTTTAACTTTTACTTCTGGTTTTTTGTCCTGCTCCTTGTCCTGGCTTTTGTCTTGACCTTTGGCTACCTGGATTAATAGCTTAGATCCTTGGTGAACCAACGGCTGCTCTATTTTGGTAGGTAACAGCTTGTTGAGAGCGGTTACAAATTCATTAATATGCTGTCGGGCCAAATCACGATGCTGACGTTCTCGTCCGCGAAGATTAAGTTCGATTTTTACTTTATCTCCAGCCTGAAGAAATTTTTGAGCCTGTTTCATTCTCATTTCTCGGTCATGGGTACCCATGCGAAATGTGAGACGAACACCTTTGATCTTAACTTTTTTAGACTTTTGTTTGCGGCTTTCCTTGCTTTCTTGATACTTAAGTTTGCTGTAGTCCAATATTTTGGCAACCGGTGGGTTAGCCTTGGGCGAAACTTCAACTAGATCCAGGCCCATTGAGCGGGCGCGGGTTAGGGCTTCGGTAGTACTGACGACGCCAACGTTTTCATCGTTTTCGTCGACCAGTCTTACCTCTGGCACTGTAATGTTGGTATTGACGCGGTAACGGATCTGCACCGGTTTATCGGGCAGACGACGTCGGCGTCGGCGGGAAATTCGCAATTATGTCTAACTATTTTTTAATATGTCCCGAACTGTATTCAGGACACCATGAAGTCTGTTGAGCAATGCTCCACACCCTTCATGGTGGAGATGAGGGGTATTGCACCCCTGTCTGGCCAAAAATTTTAGGATCCGTGTACCAGCTTAGATCGGTTTAGGTAGCTAAGCTCAAGGTAAAAAGCCGATCAAAAGCTCTTGAGCTAGGTTCCAGGTAACTTTAAACCAATGAGTTTGGACACCCCAATGGTCGAGTCCGGTGAATGACACCCGGTTCAGCCGCCCGGACTAAGGCTGGCGGATGGCAGTTGTCTAAAGTTAGACGACTGCGGGAGCTAATGATAGAGAACTAAAAGCGTTCTTTACCTTAGCGACAAATGAGTTTGCATTTGTATGTTTTGATAAGTTTAACGTGATAATCAGCACGGCTGGCAGTTCCATAAAGAATCTGTCCATCGATTGTAAACATCCCCTTGGCCAAATTACCGACTTTTAAGTCGGCGGCGTATCTGTTTTTGTGCCTCACGTTTTTTGATAGTTTCTCGTTTGTCATGACACTTTTTACCGCGCCCTAAAACGACTTCTACCTTAATGAGGCTTCCCTTAGTATATACTCGTTTTGGCAAAATTGTCAAGCCAGACTGAGTTAATTTACCTCGTAGTTGATTTATTTCTCGACTGCGCATAAGTAAAGTACGACGCCGGTCTGGATCCTGCTGCGGTGGTTGTCCGGCCGGTCCCGCCGGAGCGTACGTCGAGATGTGCGCGCCGACCAGTTCAATAGTTCCTTTGACGTCGATCGAAACATAGCTACCGCGCAAGCTAATCCGACCAGCTTTAACCGACTTGACTTCAGGTCCAGTTAAGGCAATGCCGGCTTCAAAACTTTCTAAAAATTCATATTCATGCGCGGCTTGTTTATTGTGAGCTAAGGTAGGCATAATTTATATTTTTCATTAACTATTTAACCTTATACTGATTTAATTGTAAATAAGCTACTTTTTTACTATAATTTATGGCATGAGTAAAGATGAACCAAAGCTCAGCATTCATATTTCCGGTACTACGGTCCTAAAGGTTTTCGCGGTCATGTTGGGAATTTGGTTTTTGTATGTGATTCGCGATATTATCGCGATCTTTTTTATTGCCTTGATGCTGGCTTCAGTCATCGAGCCCTTGGTAAATATTTTAGAACGGCGTCGTTTTCCGCGGCCTTTGGCGGTGGTGAGTATTTATTTATTATTGCTTTTGGTTGTAGCTTTAATAATCTCCGTGATTGTGCCGCCGTTAGCTTCGCAGGTAGGGGCTCTGTCTGAAACTTTCCCAGCTTATTACGAAAAACTTCTGGAAGGATTTAGTAATTTAAGATCTTACTCGGAAAGCAATAGCTTTCTTGGTAATTTCCAAACAGGTTTGGAAGAACTAGAGCTATCTTTCCGTCAGGCTTCTCAAGGAGTTTTATCTTTCTTGTCAGCCTTATTTGGTGGCATAGTTTCCTTGGTTTTAGTTTTGGTCATTACTTTTTATTTCTTGATTGAGCGTGACGCGATTACTGAGTTTACGCGCTCGTTTGTGCCGGAAAGATTTTTACCTTACTTGGCCGATCTGTATGGTCGGATCGAATACAAAATCGGGCGCTGGGTAAAGGGCGAATTAATCTTGATGTTGATTATTGGTACTTTATCTTTTATTGGTTTATCAATCTTAGGAGTTCGCTATCCTTTGGTCTTGGCCACGCTGGCCGGTATTTTTGAGGTTGTGCCGTATATCGGGCCTTTAATTGCTGTGATCCCAGCAGTATTTTTGGCTTTGACCGATTCAGCCTTCAAGGCCTTGGCTGTTATTATTTTGTATTGGGCAATCCAGCAAGCTGAAAATCATTTAATTGTTCCCCGAATAATGCAGCGGGCTGTTGGCTTAAATCCGATCGTGACCATCGTAGTTATTTTAATTGGTTTTCGTTTAGCCGGAATTATTGGGGCTGTACTTGCGGTACCGGTCACCACCGCTGTTTCGATAATCGTTAAAGATTTTTTGGAAAAATCTGAGTTGAAAGTTGTTAAGCCCGAGGACACGGCTGATAGTAAGAATGATAAAATTGATACATAAAAGTAAAAATCATATAAAATGTATAAAGCAGGTAAATCAGGTCATTCCCGCGAAAGCGGGAATCCCATTAATGACACACTATCTGTGAGATCCCCACTTTCGTGAGGATGACTGGTTGATTTTATGATTTCTTGATTTCTTGATTTAATGATTTATATGAGTATTTGATTTTCAGGTCAGGTATGTTAACATCATAGCCTTATGACAAAAGAAAAAAACAAGCCGGCCGAGGAGCCCGAGTTAATGCAAAAAATTTCCGCTCTGGCCAAACAGCGCGGATTCATTTTTCAGTCCTCAGAAATTTATGGGGGGCTTAGTTCTTCTTATGATTACGGACCTTTGGGAGTTGAGCTTAAAAATAATATTAAACGTCGGTGGTGGAAAAGTATGGTCCAAGGACGAGGGGACATTGTTGGTTTGGACTCGGCGATTTTTACGCACCCCAAAGTTTGGGAAGCTTCTGGTCATCTTTCTAGTTTTACCGACCCGCTAGTAGATTGTAAGAAATGTAAACGACGTTTTCGGGCCGATCATCTCCTCGAAGCCAAAGGTATTAAGCCAGAATTAGGAACCCTTAAAGAATTACCACCCGAAGTTGGTGGGTGTCCTGAGTGTGGCGGGCAGTTAACCGCCGCCCGCGATTTTAATCTTATGTTTAAAACCATGATGGGTCCGGTGGAAGATGAGGCTACCGAAATTTTCTTACGTCCCGAAACTGCTCAGGGGATTTATGTAAACTTTAACAATGTTTTACAGTCCACCCGCCGCCGCCTACCTTTTGGGATTGCCCAAATTGGTAAATCTTTTCGTAATGAAATAACACCCGGTAACTTTACTTACCGGACGCGAGAGTTTGAGCAAATGGAAATGCAGTATTTCGTAAAGGCAGACGAGGCCGACAAATGGTTTAATCAGTGGCAGGGCGATCGCATGGATTGGTATAAAGATTTAGGATTTAATGAAAGTAATTTACGATTTCGAGAGCACGGTAAAGACGAGTTGGCTCATTATGCCAAAAAGGCGGTTGATGTGGATTATAAATACCCTTGGGGTTGGGGAGAGCTTGAAGGAATACACAACCGAGGTGACTGGGATTTAAGTCAGCATGCCAAGCATTCGGGTGAAGACTTGCAGTACCGTGATCCGGAGAGTGGCGAAAAATCAATTCCATGGATTGTAGAAACCGCGGCCGGCGCAGACCGATTAACTTTGGTAGCTTTACTTGATGCTTATTCAGAAATCGAAGGGGGACGGTCTACGACCACGGAATCAAATAAGGAAGCCGAGACGGTTCTTAAGTTTCATCCAAGCATTGCACCTATTAAAGTAGCTGTACTGCCATTGTCTAAAAAAGAAGAATTGAATAAATTTACAGATACTGTTTTGGATCAATTACGGCCCAAGTGGATGACTATGTATGACGAGTCGGGGTCGATTGGTAAAAGATATCGTCGTCAAGACGAAATTGGTACGCCATTTTGTGTAACAGTTGATTTTGATACAGCTAAAGATAAGGCCGTAACTGTCCGTGATCGTGATTCTATGAAACAAGAACGCATTGGAATCTCTGAGGTAGAAAATTATTTTGCTGAAAAATTGGAGGGGATTTAATCTAAAAAAAGAAATTTAGTTTTAAATTTGTACATGCTGTCCAAAAAAACCTTGGCTAATGGTTTGCAACTAGTCACCGCTCCCATGTCGGGATTAAACTCGGTGACAGTTTTAGTTATGGTCAAAGTTGGCTCACGTTATGAGTCCCGGGCCATTAATGGGGCCGCTCATTTTGTGGAACATATGTTATTTAAGGGCACCACCAATCGCGCAACCAGCCAAGATATAAGTCGCGAGCTAGATCGGATAGGCGCGCATTTTAATGCTTTCACCTCAAAAGATCACACCGGGTATTACATAAAGGCTGCTTCATCAAATATTAACTTAGCTTTTGATGTTTTGGCCGACATGATTTGGAATTCTACTTTTGTTCAGGAGGAGTTAGATAAAGAGCGGGGAGTGATTGTTGAGGAAATAAATATGTATGAAGATAATCCACTAATTTCTATTGATAATAATTTTGAGCAAACTATTTTTTCTGGCCCGGGCGGGCTAGGTCAAGACATTGCGGGACCGAAAAAAGTTATAAAAACTATTAGCCGAAAAAATTTATTTGGCTTTAAAGAAAAGTTTTACCAGCCAGCAAATATGTTGGTTAGTGTGGCCGGTAACTTTAATCAATCGAAAGTTACCGATTTGGCCAAGAAATATTTTAGTAATTCTTCCGGAAAAAGTTTTCCCAAGCATAAAAAGTTTACTAGTAAACAAAGTCGACCTCGCGTCCATGTAAATTTTAAAGACACCAAGCAAGTACATTTGGCCCTCGGAGTTCCGTCTTATTCTTACGGACACAAGAGTACGCATGCTTTAACTTTATTATCTACTATTTTGGGCGGAAATATGAGCTCGCGCTTATTCGTTCGAATACGTGAGCAACATGGCCTCGCTTATTCCGTTCATACCCACACCGAGCCATACAGTGACACGGGAAGTTTTCACGTAACAGCCGGTCTCGACAAGTCTCGTATCAAGCCGGCTTTAAAATTAATATTACAAGAATTAGCAAATGTACGAGATCACGGTGTAACCGATGAAGAATTAACTGAAGCAAAAAACTTTTTGGCCGGGAGTACGACCTTACAACTGGAAGACTCAGAGAACGTGGCTAATTGGTATGCTAAGCAGCAGCTTATGCTTGGGCGTACTAAAACACCGGCGCAACGCATAGCCGCCTTAAAAAAAGTAACCAGGGCCGAGGTCAAAGCCGTGGCTAAGAACATTCTTAAGTCTGATAAATTAAATTTAGCAGTGGTAGGGCCGTTTAAAGATCCAAAGGTCTTTCAAAAAATTCTAAGACTTCCGTAAATTTTACGCCTTAAATATCTTAAATATAAAGAAACCGTGGATCGCCCGCGGTTTTATTTTTGAGATTTATTTTTTGGTTAGGGTAGGAAAACGTAGGCTAAGCCAAGCGTTACGACTTGGGTCCAAATACCAACACTCTTTTTCAATTTCATTTGGTCATGTGGAAAGTGAAAGAAGGCATGGAAGTCGACGTATTTGCTTAAAACTTTTTTCTTGGCTCCATAAAGCATACTAAGTCCGAGGATCGCATCCGGTAATATCCCACCAATGGCACCCAACATAATACTGTTTGTCATTGGTGTCGAGACTCGATTTAAAGCAATCATGACTACCGTTAGGACAAGTAATACGTCAATAGCAACTATCCTACGAAATCTTGTTAAAATTTCTTTAGACAGGCCGGCCTTAACAGCTTTTGTGTCAATTATTTCAGGGTCGGTATGAGGGATTGCATCCAGAACAAAGTGGGAAATTATTCCTAATAAAAAAGCTAAGATGGGTGATTCAAAGCGTCCACCAATCGCGGCCCCGGTTAATGCATGAACAGTTAGGTACATTATTATTTTTCACAGTAATTTTAATGTTATATATGCTACTCCAATTTTTGAAGCGGGTCAAAGTGCATAGATTGACTTTTTGGGTTTTAAATTGTAGATTTTAGTTTGTGTAGGGGGGTGGCCCAGCAGTACGACATCGTCGACTGTCGGGTAAACTCCACTGATAGACGCGCATTAAATTTTTACGGGGGCGTGGCGGAACTGGTAGACGCGCACGACTCAAAATCGTGTATCGCAAGATGTGAGAGTTCGAGTCTCTCCGCCCCCACCAAAAATTAAAATATGAACGAGACTATTTACATTGGTTTTTTACTTCCCGGTTTATTGATTGGATTGGCCGCAGCTTTTGCACCTGGTCCGCTAATGGCGCTACTTGTCTCCGAGTCATTAAAGGGCGGAGTTAAGGCGGGCGCGAGGGTAGCAATTTCACCAATTTTGACAGACGTACCGTTTATTGTTGCAGCAATAATTATTGCTCAGGGTATAAAATCCTCACCGCATATTTTAGCGGCCATTTCTTTTCTTGGGGCTGGAGTACTTACCTTTTTGGCATTCCAAAATATTTCCAGTAGGCAAAGCAGTTTTAGTTTTGAATCTGGGTCAACGCGATCATTACGTAAAGGTATGGTAGTAAATTTACTAAACCCAAATATGTACTTATATTGGTTTTCCGTTGCCACTCCATTTTTTGCACGAGGTAGTACAGTTGGTAGTACTTTATTTGCTGGAGGTTTATTAGTGAGTTCAGTTGTAGCTATGCTTTTTTTAACCTATGGAATAGACAAGCTACGCACACGTATTTTTAAATACGCCCATTGGGTGTTAAGGGGTTTGGGGGGGACCTTGCTATTTTTCGCTTATAAACTTTTGAGTAATGGTTTAAGCTTATTGACTTGATTTATTACTTCTTTTGTGCTATCATCCCCAGATCTGTAGATATAGCGGGGTGGAGCAGTGGCAGCTCGCTGGGCCCATAACCCAGAGGTCGTCGGTTCGAATCCGACCCCCGCAATAAAGCTGTAAGCTTTAAGCTGAAAGCTACAAGTACTACAAATCAACATAGCGCAGTATAGTTAATGTTGGTTTATGGAACAGTTTCAAAAATTAAATGTTTGGGTGAAGGCGCATTCTATGGTGCTGGAAGTGTATCGTGCAACCAAATCGTTTCCTCCTACGGAGAAGTACGGTATGCAAAGCCAGGTTCGCCGAGCTATGGTTTCGGTGGCAGCCAATATTGTTGAGGGTGCACGTCGAAAGACTATCAATGACAGGAGACACTTCTTTGTTATTGCCCAGGGATCAATTGAGGAGGTTAAATACTTCCTTATACTGGTTAAGGATTTAGGGTACCTAAAAGTTGAGCAAGCTGATATATTATTAGAGGGAGCACGAGAGGTGGGACGAATGCTCCACGGTTTAATACAATCACTTGAACGGTAATTATAATACTTTTAACTTAAAGCTTACAGCTTATAACTTGTACGGCGGTGTAGCTCAGCGGTTAGAGCAATGCCTTCATAAGGCAGAGGTCGGAGGTTCGACTCCTCCCACCGCTATATAGAAATTTTATTTTTAATCTGTATCGCCGAAAGGCGATTTTTTTGGT
>CAXGXT010000017.1:0-7602 GCA_964013765.1 uncultured bacterium
GATATCTTCGCCTGGTCCAGCGATGCCAACAATTGAAGGTACTTCCAGTCCAGCGGCTCTGGCTCGTTCTCCAAAGGCCGAATAGTCGTCAACGTTATTGCTGAATGCCGGAGGCTCGACACCGTCGTATCCCAGAGCTTTGACCGCCTCAAGTAATTGAGGAGTGTACCCTTCAAGTTTTGTTCCGAACACAATCAAATTTAAGCCAAACATTGGGGTAGGCACAATAATTCCTCCTTAGGAATGATTTGAACGGTAAGTGAATCAAAAAAATTCCGAATTCGACCCCCTTTCTTCTGGGTCAAGTTAAATTTAAAAAGGTTCAATCTATACTGTGTGAAGATTGATCTTAAGCTATTTTTACTAATAAAGTCAACCAAAAACACCCCGACCAAATGGCTGGGGTGTTTTTTCTAAAAACTTAATATATCTTTAGAAGCGGCGCGGACGATCCTGTCGCTGCTTACGGTGGCAATCACCGCAGAAGACTGGTCGAGTTCCGTCCGGCTGGAATGGTAGCTCAGTAATCTGAGCCTGGCAGCTAGAGCAGGTCCAATTTCCCTGGACCATTTGTCGCTGACCAAAATTATTCCCGTCGTTCATGGACTATGGTTACGTTCTATTCAACATTCAACCCTAGTCGAAAACGACACGAATATTACTGCTGATTAAAACTTGATTAATTAAGTGAATAGACTATAGCATATGTAGCGAAAATTGTCAACAGGCCCTTATTAAGCTATATATGCTATAGTTTAGGCATAGTTTTTCCTTCCTAAAAACAAAAAAGTGTTAAAAATTAATAAATAATATATATTATGGCAACATCCATACTATTAGCTAAGCTGTTTGGAGCATGGCTCCTGATCAAGGGCTTGGTAGTTCTTAAGAACCGGAAGACGGTTGAAAAAATCGTCGACGGGGTATTAAAAAGCGATGCCCTCATGTTTATGGGCAGCATGATGGCTACCCTAATCGGTCTATTAGTAGTGCTCACGCACAACGTTTGGGAACCAGAATTCGCGGCCGTGATTACCGTTATCGGTTGGCTGATCCTGATCAAAGGAATAGTCGGCGTATTTTTTCCAGACAGTATGCGTCAGATGGCTAAGTCTATGACCAAAGGTGGTATGTACGCTTTCGGTAGCGTAGTCTCAATCGTAGTCGGAGCTTACTTGCTATACACCGGATTCGGGTACTAGAAATTTCAGAAAATTAAAAACACCCTAATCCGTTTAACCTGATAGGGTGTTTTTATTTATCTAATTTTAGTAAAGCTTGCTAATACCGGCAATGTCACCAGCGTTTAGATCGCGCTTCTTGGTTTCGCCTTCGGTACCGTATCCATACATGGTTTCGTCGGCACATTCAGCAGTATACAAATCTCCCAAACCCATAGTGTGTCCAAGTTCGTGAACGACAATGTTTTCCAGGTCCATCAGGTTGGCTGCACCAACGTCGGACCAGTCAAAAGCTTCGTCGTCATAAATCTGATCCCATTCAACCAAGACACGGTTGGCTGGCTTACCACTAAATATTCCCCAAACAATAGTTACACCAATTGCGTCTCCACCATTGATAGACCCGAAGTAAACTTCGTTTAATCCATCTGGAGAAACTTCATCGGCTACTAGTGTGGCGCCAGTAATACTTCCGCTACCAACAATGTTTACGCTATTACCGTCGTCAACTTCACCATCGGCCGCATCTTCCCATTTGTCTACTCCGCCAGAAAGAATGCTGAGAACAGAAGCATCAGAAATTCCGTCGTTGTTGTCTGGATTTACAATCCAGTCCTCTACATTTTTCCATTTTGCGTCTTTGGCTAAGAAACCATAACAGCTGCTGGTATCATCGCCTCCACCGCCACCGCCACCGCCACCGCCGTTTCCTTTTCCGCCGCCGCCACCATTGCCAGGCGTGCCGTCTGGTTTACCCTTAGCTTTCTTGGGATGAACAATTGCAAAGCCTTCAACCACTTTTCCTGATTGAGGATCAACTGCCTGGCCGAGCGAGATTACGTTTGAATTGTCGGCTGCCGGCGGCAAAACCAAGCCGCGTTCTGTTCCTGGGGTACTTAAAGTAGCAGCCACGCGATCCGGACCTTGAGCCAAAACTGGAGTAGTAGCCAGTACCAAACTAAATGCCAGAGTATAAATTAAAGTATTTTTTACCGAACTTTTAAAATATTTCATATTTATCAAGGTAAAGTATTAAGTACAATTAGTTTACTCCCGCCCTTAAGACTGTCAAGCTGCTATTATAATGTAAATAAATTTTAAATTTGCTATAATATATTCAAAGGTCGTTTACTAAAATTAATTTTTTTACATTATGTTAAAAAAGGACAAAGGCAATATGTGCTGGTGCGGTCACGGTGGTTACGGCGGAGGGGTTTTCCTTTTGCTGCTTGGTGTTTTCTGGCTAATGGGTAACCTAGGAGTTCTACCTGGTGACACCTCGTTTTGGCCCTACGTATTTATTATCTTCGGAATCTACTCGATCGCTAGGCGCTCAATGCGTTAGAAAATAAAATAAAAAACACTCCGCTGCATTTAAACATCGGAGTGTTTTTGTTTAGTAAAAAATTTTTACTTCTGGGACTTTGGTTTGCCTAAACCGGCTTTATAGATTAAACGTAAAACCGCTAAGTCTATCTCTTCGATAGCCTCAAAAGATTTGGCATCCACGGCTGCCTGTTTTTCGCGAACTTTAGTTAAGGCCCGGCGCGTGCTGCTTTTGATGTTATTAAGTAAGCTCTGCGCGGATTGGTTGGCGGCCTGCAATTCTTTAAAAGTTTCCTCAAACGCTTTAATATTTGGTGATGATTTCTTGGGCATATTATTTTACTTTTTTTCTTCCTCAGTTCCTCCCCTTCCGCCACTTCTTCCACCCTTAGGGAAAGGCAAGATAACACTACGTCTTTCTTCCTCTTCACTAGGTGGCTCAAACCAATCTTTAATTTGATCAACGGTTAACTCAGGATGTTCAGACGGCGCCCGGTTTGGCCGGTATTTTGCATTGTATCTCTTTAGCACTTCACCGGCAAAGTCGGAAGCCTTAGCTCTATCATGAGATTTAAATTGATTAGGGATTAAACCTTTCACGTCTACAGTTTTACCTGCCGTACCTCCTAAGTCGTTATACCCCTTAATAAAATCCTCTAATAATGTTTGCACATTATCATAACGTCCTCCTCCTTCTACTTCTGCCACCGGAAGAGATCCTAATTCTGGCTTGGATCTGTCTCGTTTATCTGCCAACTTAGGTAACGGCTTATCTAGATCAATTTCGTAATCACCGCCTTCGTCAATGTTTTCAACTCCAGAGGATTTACCTCCAAGCTCTACCCCGAAAGTTCGTCTTAAGCCGGCTGGATCAAACTCGTAAGTACTTTCTGCGCCTAACTCTGGTCTTAAATTTTCTTGAGTTACATCATCTTCATCTTCCTGGGCCTCACCTTCAGCAACCTCACCAGGCTCAGCAGCCTCAAGCTCAACTATTTCTTCACGTTGTAGATCCAAAACTTTTTGCAAACGTGCTTCAAACTCTTCATCGGCTGCCTTAACTTCAGCTGGATCTAATTTTTTATCTTCTATAGACTTAACGCGGCCCCGATTTTTCTTGATTTTTGCTATCAATGTATCTGCTTAATCAACCATATTATTTTGAACTTCGGCAATTTCTGCCTGTCTTTGAATAACTTCAGCTAATTCCCCATTAACTTTATTCCACCAACTAGCTACCACACCTTCTGTAGCCTCGTTCACCACACCTTGCTGCTGAGACTCATCAATAGGAAAATCTATTTTTAACTTTTCAATGGCAGTCTCAGCTTTTTCCCTGGCTGCCGCTAGCTCCCTAATTTCAAGATGAATTTCTGGAATATGATCAGTAATAGCTTCCAAATACTCCATGTCTATATCAATCTTTTCTTGTTCGGCAGCACTCAGATTAGAAATAGACTCCCGTCTATTCTCGGTATACTCGTTTAAGGCTGTTTCTAACTGGCTATGTTCCTGGGATAAGTTTTCCTTTTCCTGTTCGTAATTGCCCATTAGTTCTTTGAGCTTGGCAATTTCTTCACGTAGCCTTACAAAAGCTGGATCATCTTGATCCAGATTTAAATCATGATCACGATTGTAGCTTAATAATTCTTCTTCTTTATTTATTAATTCGGCCAACGTAGTTTCGGTGGCCGTTTCAGCTGTGGCCATCGACTGTTGACGCTCTTCGTTCAAAGCAATCTTTTGCCGGACTTCCCCTTCTAATTTTCGATAGAATTTAACGCCGCTTTCGTTATACCTTTTTTCGGCTCTGGCCTCTTTTACATCTTGCCATTTCTCAAGCAGAGGCTTGGCGGCTTCCTTAGCCCAATCAGCAAGCTTACTAAAGGCCTCTTTTACACGTTCACCTTTTGTAGCCTCATTTCTTACTTCAACAAGTTCATCATCAGAATTTGGAATATCGACCAGGTCACCGTACCGCTCTGCCATCGGTGGTATTTGAACTTCTTGACTAACATTTTCACGCGTCTCGCCTTTTATACCTAACGTTTTATTGTCGCTCCCGTCTTTGGCAGTTTCAAAATCATCCACCTGATCAAAGGTAGTCACCAACTCATCTGGACCTGCCGCCTCAAGATCGTGAGCTTCTCCTTCGGCATTTACTTCTTCATCATCCCCAGCTGCTTCAAGTCTAACTGCTTCAAGATCATAAACTTCTTCCTTCTTCTTCTCGGCCATAGCAGCTTTCTCTGCTTGTTGCTTGTGTAAAATCTTAATAAGTTGATCATTCAAAAACTGTTCCTCTTTAGTATATTTAAACTCCGACCACTCTGGTACTTCTTCTTGTTCCGATTCTTTAGGAAACTTTGCCTCCCTATCTTTCAATTCCAAAACATCTCCTGGCGATTCTGCGCCTTCTTCTGGAATTCTTCTTGATATAGTCAACCCGTCTTCAGGATTTCTCATATTTTAGTTATTTATTTTACTTTTATATTATACCAGAATTATACCAGATTAACGCTTGGTATATTTATCATCTTTGTCGATAACTTTTTCAATCATCTCCCGCAGCCAATCTGCCTTAGTCTTCTTGGCCCCCTTTATTTTCCAGTTTAAATACCTTTCGATCCGCGGAGTGATCCGTAAAGTAAATTTAATCGACGGCACCTCGCGTCCGCCGCCGGTCTCGATTCGGTCGATAAACCGTTGCAAAGTTTTTTCCAGAGACTGCGGCGTGTATGAGGTTACTTCGAGTAGCTGACTGGCTTCACGGCCTTTCAGCAATACTTTTAAATTGGGATCTATCGACTTCCCGCGCTCGAGTAAACAAATAGTTGGTTTTTTATGCGCCAAGGCCAAAGCAATGAGGTACCCTTGCTCGGGGCTAGGCGAAGACCCTTCGATGACTAGTCCATCGACCCGATCCATGGTTGACTGGTTGTCTTGCTCTTCAAAACCAATCTCGTTCGTCTTATCTAAATTACTATGAACCACGACTCCCGCCCGGACCAAGATTTGTCTGGCCTTTTCGACTTGCTCCCGTAAAGATGAAGAGCTTTGAGGATTGGCAAATAAATATACCCGCATATTATGTAATTACCTCATTTACCTCCCCAACCAACGATCGTTCCATTAAAGATGGAATCTGCTTGGGCTTATACCCTTGAGCCAAAAGCCACATAAGCTTGGTTACCGTGGCTGGTAAAGTCATATTGTTGACCACACTTACGTTGGTTGCCGACACAGATAAATTTACGCCCGGCGCAAACAAGACAATTGCTCCTGAAACTTTTTTGATAATTTTTTCTAATTCGCTTGGCAAGTTTTCTCGGCTATCTACTATTAATACTCCCCCGGCCAACTCGCTTAGCCTTTTTTCTAACCGAAAATAATCAACGCCCGGATAAATGTTTACTACCTCCACGCGTGATTCTAATTTATGGTATGTTCGCAGATTACCGCTGGCAGCTTTAAAATTTTCTGGCAAACGTAAACTAAAATCGATTCGACCTAATTCAACATCGCTTCGAAAAGGCCCCGAAGCTTCAGCCACCAACTCGGCTCGATTAGCTTGCCATAAACTATTACCATAAAGTAACCCGACTTGGCCGAAGGGTTGAGTGGCGGCCTGAACCGCATTGACTATGTTCGCGCGCAAAGCTTGGTCGCCTGTTTGAGTGCCAGGTTGACGATTTGCTTTAAAATTTTGAGGTCCGGTAAATATTATTGGTTTGGATAAATTCTGCAGCAAAAAAGAAATCGCCGACGATGTATACAAAGCATTGTCGATGCCGTGTAAAACCACAAACCCCTGATAGCGATTCATGTTTAGCCCAATCTCTTTAGCCAAATCAATCCAAATAGTGGGGGTGATATCTGTAGAGGCTTCGGCAAACAAAAACTTAGACTCAATATCTGCCACGATCGAGAGTTCCGGCATGTCTACCAACAAACTAGAAAACTTTTCCTTGGTTAACCCAGGAACGCCCCCGCCATATATAAGCAGTACTTTTGCGCGAGAGGATTTTTTTGGCTTGGACATAACTATTAGAAGTGCGCCGTCGCAAAAAGCTAAGACGGCCTAGTCTTAATATTGTAGTGATTTAAACTAAAAAAGTAAATAAAAAACCACTTAAAAATTAAGTGGCATTAAGCGGTCGGGCTAAATTAATTTATTTAATCTAAACAGCTATTTTTAATGGCTCGACCGATTTTATCTTGTACAGCATTTGCCGACCACCTGGCAGCTCCACCGATATTGTTTGGCCTATAGCCTTACCTAGCAAGGACTCACCAATCGGGGACAAGGCTGAAATCCTGCCTTTGGCCGGGTCAACGTCGTCGACATCTACCAGTTCGATAGTCCGATCTTGCCCACCACCTTCAATAACGACCCGTTTGCCAATAGATATACTATTATTTTTGTCTAAGTCTTCCATAATTATTAAAAAATAAAAACGCCAGTCTATAGAGAGGGCGCTGCTATACCCCTCGAAGCTCGAGAGCGGAGAGGGGGTTCAACAAATTAAAATGGGGTTCCCCCCTTTAGTAATTAGTATACAACTTAATAAAGTCCATGGCAACATTTAATTGACATTTAGGCTTTAATATGTTAATCTCTACTATTAAAAAATAAAACAAAAATAGCTCTTCAACAATTCCACATCCTCTTTAAAGAATAAGGAGACTGCACTGCATGCACCAGTACCCGGCGAAAGACTGGACCAGGCGCTTACAGCGCTAGAGCTGACTGCCGAAAACTTGTTTTGGGCACGGCAACATATCCCGGGCGCGATAGACAAGGCCCCCTGCTTAGACTTACTAAGCCACCGCAAGGAAATTCGACATAGCGTCATACAACTGGGTTCAATATTTGAGTTCTTTCAGGCTACTGAAAAGCAAATGAGTTTCCTGACAACTTTCTACTTCGTACCCGGCGAACTTCGCAAGTGGGCACAAGACGGGCGACACATATGGCGTTTTTCAGCGCCAGCTCAACAGCGGCTTGCGCGTTGGGAAAGTCACGGGAGTCGCTGGGGTGATATTCAATGGCCTCGTTATGATTTTGCCATAGAATTGCATCAACCAATCGATG
>CAXGXT010000018.1:0-7545 GCA_964013765.1 uncultured bacterium
AATGGAGTAAATTATCTTCATGCACCAGTATTTTGCAAACGTGAATAAGACCAACAAGCTGATCTCGGATCAGATGAGTTAGTGTAGATAAAAATAATACAAAACCTACATTACTTCACCTGATCCGTAAGGATCAGTTTTTTGTTTGCCCTTTGGACTGTTCATTAGACAATTTAAAATATTCCCCTTTGACTTATTGGAGATTTTATCAATGTTTGAGTATGTGTGTATCACAGTGCAGAAGTTTGCAGCTCGTCCAGTAACATCTTTTGACATGAAAACCTTGCTTGATTCTTGTATTGAGCTAAATTTACAAACCAAACAAACGTCGCCCGAAGGATGTTTGTGTTCCGGAAAGGGAACTATTCAAGTAATTTATCGCGGTGATAATTTGCGAGGAAAGTTAAGTAAATTAGGAGATAGGGCAAGTAGTGCTGGTATGTGGTTGCAGTATTCGGTACCTAAGTCTCCGCCCTTACCTGAAGAATTTTTGGCGGACAGAATCACGGGGGCGATGCCGGACACTTTCGTATCGGCGGATGATCTTTGGGGTGGTCGGTTTGGAAAGTATTTAGACAATTGATTGTTTCTTTTCCTTGATTTACCGAAGGGAAGTGCCATGGCGAATTCAGATCTAAGTCATGAACAGGGCACGGCCACGATCAGGTTTACCAGAAATGCTAGCGATGCTCATCATAAAGTTGTTAGGTGGTTGATTGACGTCCTGCATTGTTGGCTTGATGACAGGGGAGACGTACTTCTAGTGACAGGTGAAAACTTTTATTTGGAAGTATTAACGATGCTAAATAGAATGGAGGGTATTGCATCGGTTGAATTTCCAAAAAGGCAGGAAGTTAATTCGCCTGCGGATTATTTAAATCCCGCAAGCTGTCCGCCGACAGTTTTTGTTCCGGAAGACTTTTTTGGAACACTTGGTACCTTTCCAATTTTTTTCATTGAGATTATGGTTGGAAGGCGCTCATCGATTCAGGATCGAGAAAACTTGCTTAAGCTTATGACATTTTTTGGGTATGATTTGCTTATGCAGGGAGAAGATGGGTTGTTGTATAAACCTGGAAGTGGAGTTTTTCCACTTGCCTGTCCGTTGTCGCGTTTGAGTTGTGTAAGTAGTGTCGGAAATGTTTTTGAAACCGATGAACATTATCTCCATTCGGTGGTTGGTAACGGCAGTCCAATCACTGAAAGAACACAATCTGCCATCGAGCTTGGTCACGTAGTATGTGGCTAGGCTCGTTTTTCTTTTCCAAAATTTGCTATACTTACTATGGAACTCAATTCCTCGGAAATTTGGGATAATCTTTGGTAGAGACGTAAATTGCTTCGTATCCTTGGATACGGCGCTGCCGTCTCAACATTGCCGTTCGATGGAAGTTAATAAACTTTGATTACCTATTTATAGATAATCACCAGCTTATTGATAGCCAAAGGCGTCCTGTTCACAGCCAAACTTCCCGGGATATTGGGTTCCTTTTAGTTAATCTTTTCGTGCTAAAATTAAGGCGATATGAATAAGTTATTATTCACGTTATTATTTATATTCTGGACAGGCCCAGCTATGGCGCAAAGCGCCAGCGCCGAGCCTCGTTTGTGGTATTCCGAACTACCTCAAGAGCCAAACCAAACTGTCCGGATCTACGCCGCTATTCCCAACACCACCGGCTCGGACGTTTTAGCAAAATTAGAATTTGTGGACGGCGATCAAGTGCTCGGATCTTTAACTACCTTGGCTTTGGTCGACGTAGATATTAATGGTTGGTTGGACTGGACTGTGTCGGTAGGTGATCATAGTATTTTTGCGCGGATAGTAGATTTACAAAAATCTGAAATTGGTTTAGACCCGAGCGAAGTTAGTATGGCGGTCACTACCACGGCTGCTCATGAATTTGTAATTGTCGCACCTGCACCGGTGGCGTCCGAGACAAGTGACGATGAGAAAACTAATGTCGAGACGATCAAAGAATCATTGTCTACGGCTCGGGATGTAGCCGGACCAATTTTTTCTCGAACTAGAGAAATTTTGGAAGCGGGCAGTGAGAAGTTAGCCGAACGAAGAGATAGGCTACAAGAAGATATTGAATCCGCAGTAGCCGAGGCAGCAGCAGAAGACAGCGAAGTATTATTGTCTTCAACAGAAGATGGTGAGACTATTGAGGATAGAGAGGACGGAGAAGTTAAAGGTGCTGAGTTTTCGACCGAACAAACATTGCCCTCGGTTTGGCAGCGCTTGGGAGTGCTGGCGCTGGGGGTGGGTGTATGGTTACTCAAAACATGGTGGGCAGTAGTGATCATAATCTTAATTTTGATTCGAATGTTATTTAAAATTTTCAGGAGAAAACGCCGACCGGTTTATTAAGTAATAAAAAAATCATATAAATCATCTCGTCATCCTCACGAAAGTGAGGATCTCATTATATAAGCACAAATAACGAGATTCCCGCCTTCGCGGGAATGACAGGGTTTATATGATTTTACTTCTTGTCTTTGCTTCGACCTCGCAAACAGCTGGTGCAGATTAACTGTCGCTTGCCATCAATAGATTTAGATTGCAAGTTTACTTTTTGACGACGAATAGTCGCAATCTTGGAGTGACTACGTTGGTTAGCTTTATTGGAAGTTCGCTGACAGATTGAACAAGTTTTCATAACGTCTTTAATAAATGATTAAGTTAAGGTATCATATGTTTATTAAATATGCAAGCCTAGTCAAGTAAATGCCTTTCCAAGCTCTCGCCTTTTTTTTCATAGTTATAACCATGTCGGCTATTATCCATGAGTACGCTCACGGGTGGGTGGCCGATCGCTTAGGTGACCCGACTGCTAAATATGCGGGTCGTTTAACCTTAAATCCCATGGCTCATATTGATCCATTTGGGACTTTGTTGTTGCCGCTATTGATGCTGTTGGTTTCAAATGGCAGTTTTTTATTTGCTTATGCTAAGCCCGTTCCGTACAACCCTTTTAATTTAAGGTATGGCAAATGGGGATCAGCTTTAGTGGCTGGAGCCGGACCACTGTCCAATTTAATCCTGGCCATTGTCTTTGGCATATTAATTCGTGTTTTACCTGTCTCAACCTTTGGCGCTTTTCTTTCGATTATAGTTTACGCCAACATTTTACTGATGGTGTTCAACTTGGTTCCAATTCCACCTCTCGATGGTAGTAAAATTTTATTTGCCCTGTTGCCGGAACGATTTAATCAGTTTAAACAAAATCTGGAACGCTATGGGCCAATTTTACTTTTATTTTTTATCTTTTTTCTCTTTCGAAGTATTACCCCGATCATCGGTGGGTTATTCCAGTTGATCGTTGGGTATAGATTCTTTTAAAAAAACGCCGGCCGCTGATCCCTTTGAGGTAGGATCTGCGACCGGCGTCGGCAAGAAAGGGAGGCGATGTCTTAGAACGGAACAATTTTGGATGACTTTTTGGAAACAATTCCAATCCCACCGATGACGGTAATGGCGACCTTGGTTTTCATGTCGAACATCAGCGGATAGTTGTCGCCCGGGAAAAGTAGTAAGAATTTAGGAATTCCATTCCTCGTAGGTAATAGTACGGCCGTATATTCAGTTATTACTACTTTTGCTCCACCATGAGGGTATTCGTGATTCCACTCGTCATCTGATGAGATAATAATCGTTTTTCCATTACTGATTGGCAATTTAAAGCCTCCTTGCAAGAAAATATAAAGAACTCTAAAAAATAAAATAGCCCCTGAATTCCAGGGCTGAAATGCTCTCCAAGGGAATAAGGTAACACGTTATTTTAATTTTGTAAAGGCTTAGATAGATCTCATTAAGTAAATTCAATAAAACCCTTGACGGATAGCCAAAAATTCGCTAGAGTGTGTTCATATCAATTTTTAAATGCCAACCATAAATCAACTTATCCGCAAGCCACGTAAGGCCCCTTCCAAGAAGTCGAAGGTGCCGGCTTTGGGTTTGGTTAGCAATACTCTAAAACGAACCAAAAGCGAGCTACCTAAAGGAGCTGCTTTTAAACGTGGAGTTTGCTTGAAAGTAACAACTACTACTCCAACTAAGCCTAACTCAGCTATTCGAAAGATTGCTCGTGTACGATTGTCCAACGGTTTGGAAGTTACTGCTTACATCCCAGGTGAAGGACATAACCTGCAAGAACACTCTATTGTTTTACTCCGTGGTGGGCGAGTTAGTGACTTGCCAGGTGTTCGTTACCATATCGTTCGTGGTGTGTACGACACTTCGGGTGTTGAAGGGCGTAAAAAACGACGTAGTTTATACGGAACTAAGAAATCTGGTGCAACCTCTTCCGCAGGTGCTGCTGGAGCGGCCGGCGCAGCTAGTGAAGCAACTAAAGAAACCGAAGCTAAATAATTTATGCGTGGTAAAGGCAAAGCCCCAGTTCGCGAACTAGCCAGTGACTCTAAGTATGGCAGCACTAACGTAACTAAGTTTATTAATTACGTTATGGAGGGCGGCAAAAAATCTACCGCCGAAAAGGTGGTCTACGACGCTTTTGATATTATTAATCAGAAAACTAAGAAAGATCCTCTAGAGATTTTTGATGCCGCGGTCAGTAATGTTGCCCCAGAAGTCGAAGTTAAGTCCCGCCGAGTTGGGGGAGCAAACTATCAGATCCCAATGGCTGTGATGGGCAACCGCCGTACTGCTTTGGCTTACCGTTGGTTACTCGAAGCAGCTCGAGCACGAAAAGGCGTACCTATGGGTCAAAAGCTTGCTGCCGAATTGATGGACGCAGCCAATAGCGCTGGTTCAGCTTTCAAGAAACGCGAAGACACATACAAGATGGCCGAGGCCAACCGAGCTTTTGCTCACTTTGCCCGTTAGCCAAGAAAACAAAAAAGCAAGAAAACAAGAAAACAACTTACTAATATTGCTATCACATTGATTTCTTGATTTTTTGCTTTTATGCTTTATTGATCAAATGTCTCGAGATTATCCGTTAGATAAAATTAGAAATATTGGCATTATTGCTCATATCGACGCCGGTAAAACAACCGTTACCGAGCGTGTTTTATTTTATACTGGTAAAAAACATAAGATCGGTGAGGTGCACGAAGGTGAGGCCGAGATGGACTGGATGGAACAAGAGCGTGAACGTGGGATTACAATTACCGCGGCGGCCACCACCTGTTTTTGGGGAGACAATAGAATAAACATTATCGATACTCCTGGGCACATCGATTTTACGGCCGAAGTGCAACGTAGCTTACGAGTCTTAGACGGCGGAGTTGTTGTTTTTGACGGCGTGGCCGGAGTAGAGCCTCAGTCAGAAACAGTTTGGCATCAGGCAGATAAGTACGAAGTGCCTCGAATTTGTTTTATCAATAAATTAGATCGCACCGGCGCCGACTTCGATGCCGACGTGGCTTCGATTCACGATCGTTTAACTAAACGAGCTTTTCCAATTCAATTACCAATTGGCCAAGAAGATAAATTTCAAGGGATTATTGATCTAATTAAAATGAAGGCTTTTATTTATAAAGATGACGAAGGTAAGGAAATTGAAGAAACAGATATTCCTGAGGACATGAAATCTAAGGCCGACGAAGCGCGCAGTAAATTGATGGAAACTGTGTCCGAAAACGATGAAGCGCTGATGAACAAATATTTAGCCGGCGAGCAATTAACCGAGGAGGAAATTAAAGCTACTTTACGCAAGGCAGTGATTGCCAATGATTTAGTATTAATACTTTGTGGTTCGGCCTTAAAAAATAAAGGTGTCCAACAGTTGTTAGATGCAGTCAATGATTATTTACCATCACCGCTCGACGTGCCGGCTATTGAAGGTACTGACATAAAAGACCCAGAGAAAAAGATAAAGCGTGAAACCAAGGACGATGAACCATTCGCGTCTTTGGCTTTTAAAATTGCGGTCGATCCGTTTGTGGGTAAGTTAGTTTTTTTCCGAGTTTATTCTGGAAGCTTGAAGGCGGGGTCTTACGTATTGAATGTAACTTCGGGTAAAAAGGAACGAATCGGACGCATTGTCCGTTTACACGCCAACAGTCGGGAGGATGTTGAAGAGGTTTTTGCCGGAGAGATCGCGGCCGCCGTGGGTCTAAAAGATACTTTTACTGGGCACACCTTAACCGATCCTGCTCATCCGCTTTTGCTAGAAACTATTTCTTTCCCAGAGCCTGTTATCTCGGTAGCTATCGAACCAAAAACCAAAGCCGACCAAGAAAAAATGGGTATTGCTATGGGCAAGTTGGCTGAGGAAGACCCAACCTTTAGGGTTCGGACCGACGAAGAAACTTTGCAAACTTTAATTTCGGGTATGGGTGAGCTTCACCTAGAGATTATTGTCGATCGGATGAAGCGTGAATTTAACGTCGAAGCCAATGTAGGTAAGCCGCAAGTAGCTTACAAAGAAACTATCCGTAAGGAAGCCCAAGCCGAAGGAAAGTATGTTCGGCAATCTGGTGGTCGGGGGCAGTATGGCCACTGTTGGATTAAGGTTGAGCCGCGTGAGCCAGGCGAAGGTTTTGAGTTTACCGACAAAATTAAAGGCGGAGCGATTCCTAGTGAATACATTCCACCGATCAAAAGCGGTATTGTCGAAGCTATGACCAAAGGTGTTTTAGCCGGCTACCCAATTATCGACCTCGGAGCAACTGTTTACGATGGTTCGTTCCACGAAGTTGACTCTTCTGAATCTGCTTTTAAGATTGCGGGAAGCATGGCTTTCCAGGAAGCTTTTAAGCGTGCCGATCCGGTTTTGCTCGAACCAATTATGAAAGTTGAAATTACAACTCCTGAACAATTTATGGGGGATGTGATCGGCAACCTAAACAGTAAGCGTGGTCAGGTAGGGGAGATGCGTGATGCTGGTCAAAGTAAACTGATCGAATCCAAAGTTCCTTTGGCCGAAATGTTTGGTTATGCTACTGAGCTGCGCTCGATGACTCAAGGACGGGCTAGTTACAGTATGGAATTTTTACACTACTTTGAGGTGCCGCGAAATGTGGCCGAAGAAATAATTGGTGAGCGGTCTGGAGATAAGGCAGCCAAGGTAGAAAAGAAGGATTAAGATTTTTTTGTAAAAAAAGATGGCCGCCGGTTCGAAGCCTCGAACCGGCGGTTTTGTAACAATTATTTTGCGCGTAGTGTTTTACGCGAGCTGGAAGCGTTCGCACTTTACAACGGTTTCCCGAAGAAGTTTTGTGACCTGGTTAAAGTTATCTTGTCTAATTGATGCCGTCGGCCATACCCAGTCTGCGCCGAGTAGTTTTATTGCTTGAACTTCTTCCCGCCCCACATGAGGCATGTCGATCCTGTCGAGTGCAACGAAGATAATTAGTGCCTGGATGCCCAAAGTTTCACGAATTCGATGTACATTTCTTAACATCCGAAGGCTTGGCAACATTTCCGTACTTGGAGTTACCATATTTAGTAGTACTTGTATATCAGCCGACCTGAGTTGTAGCGAATCACGAATTGGGCAATAAACACAGATGGTCAATTCTTCTGGACCAACCAATGCTTCCCTAATAGTATCGGTATCATCTGGTTCGATGTCA
>CAXGXT010000019.1:0-7450 GCA_964013765.1 uncultured bacterium
GATTGACCTCAGCCGATTGCCATGAGCAGGGGTTTGTTTTGGATGGTTATCCGCGAAACGAAGCTCAGCAAAAAGCTTTAGCAGATTTGACCGAGATTGCTGCGGCGGTAGAGATAAAAATTTCTGACGAAGAAGCTGTGGCTCGGTTGAGCGGTCGCTTAGCTTGTCGTTGTGGTTTAAGTTATCACGCGAAGGCAAGACCACCGAAAAAAGAGGGGATCTGCGACGTATGCGACGCTCAGCTATACATGCGTGACGATGACAAACCGGAAGCAATTAAGGAGCGAATTGCAATTTATCATAAGCAGACAGAGCCTTTACTAGAAAGTTATCGTGAGCAAGGTTTACTACACACTGTAAATGGTGAGCAAGAAATTCGTCAAGTATTTACAGATATTGCAGCCAGTTTGCATTTGGACTGCAATTATCCAGATTAGCCCTGATTAATTAAGTTTTATTTTATGTCTACTATAAAAAAACCTGAAGAAATTGAAATTATACGAGAGGGTGGTAAGATTCTATCCGGAATTTTACGTGAGGTGGTAGCTATGACCAAGCCCGGAGTAGGAACTGCCGAACTGGATGATTTTGCCGATAAAGCAATTGTCAAAGCCGGCGGGCGTCCATCGTTTAAAAATTTTAGTGAAGGAGGCTCAACTCCATTTCCAACTACACTTTGCACGTCAGTTAATGAGGAATTAGTACATGTCCCGGCCAAGCCAGATCGAAAACTTAAGGATGGGGATATTATCGGTTTAGATATTGGTATGGAGTATCCTTTTGGTGGTGGCAAACCAGGTTTATATACCGATATGGCGATAACTGTAGCTGTGGGGCAAATTCACCCCGAAACTCAAAAATTACTTGACGTAACTCGCAAATCTTTGGATATGGCAATCGCTGCCATAAAGCCAGGCCTTGATTTATCAATTATTGGTAAGACCATTCAGCCGTTTGTGGAGGCAGCTGGATTTTCGGTGATCCGTCAATTGGTTGGACATGGGGTAGGCTACGAAGTCCATGAACCTCCACGCGTGCATAATTTTTTTGAACCAAAAGCACCTCAATTCGAATTAAAGCCTGGTATGGTGTTGGCTGTTGAACCAATGGTGGCGGTTGGTAATTGGCAGATTGAAACTTTAGACGACGGTTGGACTATAGCCATGGCCGATCGTACATTATCTGCTCATTTCGAACACACGATTGTGGTGACCGAGACAGGGGCCGAGATTTTGACTCAGTAAATTAGAGTATGGTCATCTTAGGCATAGATTACGGTGACAAAAAAGTGGGCTTAGCCAAAGCCGACACGCTCGCCGGCGTGGCCACTCCCTTCGAAGTAATTTTCCGTCAAGACGATCAATCATTGGCTAACGAGATAAAGGATTTGTGCGGGAGTGAAGGTTTTGCCGAAGTTGTGATTGGTTTACCTTTGAGTCTAGATAGCAGCCATAGTGAACAAACAGTCAAGACGAAAAATTTCGTGGAGGTTTTACGTCAAGTTTTAGATATCCCAGTTCGGCTGATTGATGAGCGTTTAACTAGTCAAGAAGCCAAACGAGCTACTAAAAAGTCCGGCTTAGTACAGGACGACGCGGTAGCTGCTTCAATTATTTTACAAAGTTATTTAGATAAAACAAAAAAGTAAGTGTCTACCTTTCTCACTTTAGCTGTCACACTTCGTCGTTCTCCCTGGAGAGAGCACGACAGGCATTACACTTTTTATTCTCCGACCCATGGAAAATTTACGGCTGTTAGTAGGGGGGCCAGGAAAGTTCAAAGTAAATTAGCTGGCCATCTCGAACCTTTCGCGGTTAGCGAGGTTATGGTGGCGCCTAGTGTCCGGGGCAGGAATAGTCAGTTGGGGGCCAGCCGAACAGTCCAAAGTTTGCCAAATCTACGATCAGATTTATTGCGTATTCAATTAGGCAGTTATTGTTTGGAGGTTGTAGATCGGTTGACTGAACTACAGCGACCCGACGCGAGAATTTTTGATTTATTGATTGAGGTATTTGATTTATTGAATAGTTATCAATTTAAGTCAGAATCTATTTCGAGTTTAAATTTATTAGTCCATTCTTTTACCTTGAAATTATTAGACATGGCCGGCTATCGGCCAGAGTTATCGGTCTGTGCAGTATGTCGCAAGGCGATAGTCGGAACTAAAAATATATTTTTTTCAGACTTGGCTGGAGCTGTGTGCCAGGATTGCAAGACAGATATGCAACCGACTACCAAAGTACATCAACAAGCGTTAATTGTTATGACGGAATGTTTAGATCAACCTTTTTTAACAATGTTAGATCAGAATATTTCTCCTGCTATAACCAAAGAAATTTCAGTCGTAGTTGATAGTTTTTATCAACACCAAACAGAATCAAAGCTTCAAACTAAGCTAAATTTAGAGATTGCTGTTTCGGCCTAATCTTGTTATAATTTGCCTATTATAATAATTTAAATTCATTAAAATACATACTTAAATGGACAGAAAAACTGTTTTGGAGGCGAGTAGCGAAGTCGGGGAGGAAGTTAAAGTTTCAGGCTGGGTGCACAGCCGACGAGACCACGGCAAGCTAATATTTATTGACCTGCGTGACCGGACCGGTTTGATGCAGGTCACTTTTAATCCCAAAGAAAACAGTGAAACTCATAAATTAGCTGAAAAATTAAGACCTGAATTTGTAGTCTCGGTAACCGGTTTAGTTAAGGCTCGTCCAGAAAAAATGGTTAATGACAAACTTCCAACCGGAAAAGTTGAATTAATTGCAGCTGAGTTGGAGATTATTAATGAGTCTAAAACTTCGCCATTCGAAATAGACAAGGATACAATTAAGGTTTCCGAAGAAACAAGATTGGAATATCGTTATCTAGATATGCGCAGTGAACGAATGGCTAAAAATTTAAGAACTCGGCACAAAATAATTAAATTTATTCGTGAGTATTTAGATAAACGAGATTTTGTAGATATTCAGACACCAATTTTGTCTAAGTCAACTCCCGAAGGAGCGCGTGATTATTTAGTGCCTTCGCGCCTACACCCAGGTAAGTTTTTTGCTCTTCCGCAATCTCCACAGCAGTACAAGCAGATGTTGATGGTGGCCGGCATGGAACGGTATTATCAAATAGCACCATGTTTCCGTGATGAGGATGCTCGCGCCGATCGGAGTCCAGGAGAGTTTTACCAACTTGATCTCGAAATGTCTTTTGTTAGCCAAGACGATATTTTGCAGATGATCGAAGGACTATATACTAGCCTAGCCAAAACTTTATTTCCTGATAAAAAAATTACTTCCGAGCCTTGGCCTCGTTTAAAGTATGACGATGTAATGAAAGAATATGGCACAGACAAACCAGATTTACGTAAAGATAAAGAAGATCCAAATGAGTTAGCTTTTGCATTTATTGTAGACTTTCCATTATTTATCCCTCAAACAAAAGAAGATTTTTTTCATGGCGCGGGTGAAAAGTTTGGACCCTCACACCATATGTTCACATCTCCAAAAGAATCCGATATTCCACTGTTAGATTCCGAGCCATTGAAAGTAAAGTCGTATCAACACGACGTTGTTTTAAATGGATTTGAGGTTGGAGGAGGAAGTATTCGTATCCATGATCCAAAAATCCAGGAAAAGATTTTTGACCTGATCGGATTTTCGGCCGAGCAAAAAGTCCAGTTTCAGCATTTATTGAAGGCTTTTGAGTACGGTGTTCCGCCACATGGGGGGATTGCTTCCGGAATAGATCGGTTGATAATGGTTTTGTTGGGAGAACCAAGTTTACGTGAAGTTGTAGCTTTTCCATTGACCGGTGATGGCCGTGATCCCTTGACCGGAGCACCAAGCAAAGTTGATCCGAAGCAGCTTAAAGATGTGCATCTAAAAATAACAGATAGTAAAAAGTAATTTTTAGTGGCGCTAAAATATGAAAAGTTATGCGCCTTTCTCGCTTACAACGCTATATCCTAACTCGCTGTCATCAAACTCGCAGTGGTAGGATTGGCAAAAAAGAATTATTAGATTTTTATAGTAGACAGCAAGGAAGAGGTAAACGGATCCCTTCATTAAATACTAGAGTAAATATAATTACGCGTAGCGTTGAGCGTTTAATAGATAAAGAATTGGTTACCGGTTACGGTTGGCGCACGCCGCATCGTTGGTTTACTTCCGAAGTAAAATTAACGCCCGCCGGTCGAAAAGCAGCCAAAAAATTACAAGGTGTACAACAAGAGCTGCCTTTCCCAAAATTTAAACAAACATGAACAAAATTACCGTCGAAAATTTTAATGGACCTCTTGATTTACTCTTACAGTTAATCGAAGATAGAAAGCTGGAAATTACCAAAGTTTCTTTAGTCGAAGTTACCGAACAGTACTTAGCTACACTTAAATCCGCATCGGCTGAGTTGGAGAAGATGCCTCCGGGCGAGCTGGCTGAGTTTTTAGCCGTAGCCTCAAGATTACTTTTAATTAAATCAAAGGCTTTATTACCTTATTTAATTTGGGACGAAGACGATGACACGGCCGATTTGGAGCGACAATTAAAGATTTATAAAGAGTATGCTGAGGCCGCCAGCGGATTGTTACGGATTATTAATAAAAAACATTTTTCTTATAGCCGAGATAAGTTGGTGACAGTCCAGGATGTGGGTTTCCAGCCTCCTAAATCTTTGTCTGGGGCCAAGCTAGCTAGTACTTTTATGAAAATTATTTCCGGAATTGAGCCGGCAGCTGCCGATCTACCTCAGCGTACAATTCGTAAGACAGTTAGTATTCAGGAAAAGATTCAGCAGCTGCGAGACACTATTTGGCAAAAGGCCAGTGTTCGTTTTTCGGAATTTTTGAGTATGGCTAAGGATCGGACCGAAGTTATAGTTTCTTTTTTGGCTGTTTTGGAGTTGGTCAAAGGACGACAGGTTACTGTGGCTCAAGATCAGTTGTTTGAAGATATATTAGTTAAAAAAGTGAATTCAAATTAATGTCACTAGTACGTCAAAAAGTAGAAGCACTCCTGTTTATTTCTGCCCGGCCATTAACAGTTAAGCAGCTGACTGAGCTAACAAAGGCTGAATCTGAACATGTCCGGAAAGCCATTGAAGATATTTCCAGTGACTATAATCAGCCTGGGCGCGGGGTACAGTTGCAAAAAAATGGTCAACAAATTCAGTTTGTGACCAGCGGTGACGCGGCCGGCGCAGTTCGCCAGTATATTAAAGATGAAACTACTGGAGAGTTAACCCGACCTCAGCTAGAAACTTTGACCGTGGTTGCTTATCGGGGACCGGTAACCAAAGCCGAGCTAGAACAAATTCGAGGCGTAAATTGTTCTTTGATTTTAAGAAACCTATTAATTCGAGGACTTGTGGAGGAAGAACGTAATCGACAAAAAATGGAGACTAGCTACCGAGTAACTTTTGATTTTTTACGATTTCTAGGCTTAAACGAATCAAAAGATTTACCCGATTTTGAAAAATTAAATTCACACGAGGCTTTAACTAAAATAATTGGTGAAGTCGAATCGTCTAATAAATAAACTAAACAATATGGAAAATCCCAAAAGCACACCCAAAGACGTTTTTTGGTATTTATTACTAATCATTACCTTATACGCAGGGGTAGTAAGCTTTATTACCTTGCTAGTAGCTTATGTCGGTATTTTATTACCGGACCCATTAGAATACGCTGGACGGCATTTAGAAGGGGTTAGGGGGGCTAGCGCTACCTTAATAGTAATGTGGCCTGTGTTTATGCTGATGTCTTGGTTAATTGGGCGAGATTTAAAATCAAATCAAGCTAAGCGGGAGCTTCGTGTCCGGCGTTGGCTCGTGCACCTAACTTTGTTTGTGGCGGCCCTAACTATGATTATTGACCTAATAGTATTTGTGAATCGGTTTTATGGTGGCGAGCTAACCGGACGTTTTGCCCTAAATGCATTTATTGTTCTAGCCACGGCTGGTGCGGCTTTTGGTTATTACCTTTGGGATATGAAAAACCCGCCAGCTGTCGGGTCGGCCAGAAATCGTATGTTCGCCTGGGGAGCTTCATTAATAGTACTAATCGCTATAGCCGCAGGTTTTTGGATAGTGGGTTCACCGGCTCAGCAGAGGGCCCAGCGATTGGATATTCAGCGCGTTAATAACTTGCAGTTTATTCAGGCAGAGATTGTATCTTACTGGCAGCAAAAGGATGAATTGCCATCCAACGTAGCCGATTTACAGGATAGTATTTCCGGGTTTGTAGCCCCGATTGATCCAGAAACTGGCCAGGCTTATGAGTACAATATTACCGGAGATTTGTCGTTCGAGTTGTGCGCTATTTTTAATGCTGTCGGCGAGGGTAGCGACGAGTTCAATCGAAGGGTAGTTTCACCTAAAACAGGTTTTCAGCAAAACTGGGATCACGAAGCCGGTCGGACTTGCTTTGAACGAGACATAGACCCTGAGTTGCATGCTTTACCTTCTGACTTAAGATTACCGGTTAAAGTTGATATTTAAAGGTGCTTAACTCTTTAATCTCATTTCTCTTAGCTAGTTTACTGTTGCCGTGGGGGCTTGGCCAAGTATCTTCTCAGAATTTTTCTACTTCGGTTAGCGATCAAAATATTCCCCAAAAAGTAGATAGTTCGAGTTACGGAATTTTAACTACGGCTAGTAATGTGGCGGTTATAGATTTGGCTTCTGGAGCGGTCTTGGTGAATCGAGATGACCGTACACCGGTACCGATAGCTAGCATTACCAAATTGGTCACGGCCTTAGTTTTGTTGGATTCTAATTTAAATTGGAATGACGTGGTTACAATTAGGGCCGAAGATTGGCGAGATGGGGGACGGCGTTACTTATGGCCAGACGAACAAATTACAGTTCATGATTTATTTGATTTAAGTCTGGCCGCTTCGGCTAATGAAGCCGTAATTGCTTTGGTCAGGCACACTGGATTAAGCGAAGCAGAATTTGTTCAAAAAATGAACGATATGGTAAGTAGTTTAGGTCTAAACAATACTCATTTTATTGAACCAACTGGATTGCATCACGGAAACGTGGCTAGCGCTCGTGACTTAGCAGTTTTGGCCGACCATGCTTTTGCTCAAGCAGATATTGCCAGGGCTACTAGATTGTCGGAATTAAGTTTTACTTTAATTAATAATGGAAGAGTGGTTAGAGCATTTAGTACCAATGTACTTTTGGGGAGTTTTTTAAATAATAGGGAATATGAAATAGTTGGAGCCAAAACCGGTTTTTTGGATGAAGCGGGGTATTGTTTGGTTATGACGGTCGCAAAAGAGGGGGAGGCTTCATTGACTGTCGTTATCTTAGGTAGCCACAGCAAACCAGATCGATGGCAAGAGGCCAAGGGTTTAATTGACTGGACCTACGATAATTATGTTTGGCCGGTTTTTAATTAAGCAATAATTTATTGATTCTTCAATTTCTTGTATACTTAGTCCCATGATCAACT
>CAXGXT010000020.1:0-7381 GCA_964013765.1 uncultured bacterium
TGATCGCTTCCGAGCCTGATATTGCGAAAGTTCCGGTGATGGTTGATTCAAAGTGGGCCGACAATCCATCGTGCGGACGCTCAACTAATTTTTTCTCGCCCGGAGCAAGTTCGTCGGTTTCAATATACCGTGGTTCACCTGGGGAAACGCGATTATAAGTTTCAGGAACTTCTGGGAAAACTGCTTCGCGGCCATCATTGGTTCCGTATAGTTCGAATACCATTTCGTCACCTTCCATATAGGTTTGAATCAAGACATTGTGGCCGGTATCGTTTTTAAATCTAAAGTCTGGAGCCGGGTCGTAGATAGTAGCATCGGTTCCGGGCGGCCAGTAGTAAGAGACTGAGTATGAATGATTCCGTCGAGCAGTGATTGGCATAGCGCTATGCAAGGCCATGCGAAAAGCAGTGGTTCCTATTTGGCACAGCCCTCCGCCAAATTCGGGAATGGTGCGGTCGCCTTTAATAACTAGTTCTTGGAGGTAACCGTTGGCGCCGTTAATATCGCCTAGCGAATCGATCATGGAAAACTCTTCGTCTGGAGCAATTAATAATCCATTCAAGCTTTCGGCTCCGATCCGGATATTGTGTCGGCGATTTCTAGGCGAGCCCGAAAAGTCGGACCGGCCTTGACCTAATAGTTCGGTAATTCCCAGGTCGTTTACGTCACCGGTTTTTACCTTGGCTGGATCTACGGTAATTGCTAGAGCAATATTTGGTAAGCCTTCTTCGTCTATTTCTGATTCGTGTTTACCGTTTAAGGCAGCCGTGATTATTTTACGGCTAATATCATAATCTAGCGTTTCTCCATCGCGGCTAGCCTGGAATTCTCTTACCCGACCGTCCACTAATTCAAATTTAGCGTCTAAGGCTTCGACCGATACAGCTGCTGCAATTGGGTCTAGAAATTCAGCTAACAACTCTTCGTCCAAAGTAGTTATAACTTGACCGGTCTCATCTCGTTCCAGAATCAGCCACGGAGAAAATTGAGGTTGGTTAAGTTTCCACCATCTTTTGTCTACGTTTAACTTTAAAGTTTCCGTAGTCAACATTTTTTGGGCCAGAGCTACCGCGGCTGTAGTTTCGTTGGCTCGAATATCTGGTTCGTCGGTAACTAGCGTTAATTTAATAGGTTCGATTTGCAAGGCGCGTACTCGGTCGTGCACCGCCGCTAGCCCAGATTCGTAGTCAAACACTTGGCCGGTTACGGCCGGCAATACTTCGATCTCTTTTTTTTCTTTAACTTCTTTCACCACCAGTCTGGCATTAACCGAGGGATTTTCCAAAGCCGATAGACTGGACTGTAATCCTTCTAGTAAAGACTCTTCGTCTAGATCGTAGACCAACGGAACCGACACGCCGGCGATTAAGGTCCGCCAGGCGTTGGTCGTGCGGACAAGCCAGTTTCCTTCGCGGCCAAAACTCATTGCGTTTTCAACTATGTTTTCTACGTCTACGGATAAAAGTGTATAGGCTAAGTCGGGGTCGGCGGTCGGAATAGCAATTAAGTTAATTGGTACTTCTTTACCGTCGGCAATAAATACAAGTTGGTCGGCATAAAGTTTGTCCAAAGTGGATTGGATTTGGTCGTGAGCATTAAGAGCATCCAGCGTTCCCAAGTTGATAGGCCCCAAGACAACGCCAGGCATAATCGTGCCAACGTATTTTCGTTCCAAAGCATAGCCCCCACCAGCGAACGTCAATAAAACAATAAAACAAGAAAGCAAAAAAACAAATCGCCATTTTTTTTGTTTTAGATTTTTTTTATCGGACATATTTTTTAAGCGGGTTTATGCAGGGCCCGGGTTTAGTAATTCGTTTAATAGGCTGGTGGCTAACTCTTGTTGATCGTTGTTATTATCGTCGGCCAAGCTAATTTTTAAATTTAAAGGGGTGTCCGGGCTTATTTTGTCGGGCAGATTTTTAACGGACCAAGTAAGTTCTTGGCCGTCTTCGGTGGTAATAATAGCTTTGGTGGCTTCGAACCTAGATATTTTAGCGGACATAAAAAAACGACCGGTGCCACCGCTCGTGAGTTCGTTGTTATGATTATTTTTCATTTCATTTTGGTTTAGTTCTTAGACCTTAGCAAGATTTGGGTCTCAGGTCAATACAGTTTTATCTGTCATCCTCGCGTAGGCGAGGATCCAGTTATTTCTTGCATAATCACCTAGATTCCCGCTTGAGTTTACCCCCGCGTAGGCGGGGGCGGGAACAGAGTTTGACCTAATTATACACATCTGCTAAAGTAGCTATATTATGATTGCTACTCGAGGTATTATTATCGACATTATTATTAACCAGTCCTCACCTGGGCGGTAGTTTTTAACGCATACTAAAACGATTAAAACACCCCGTCTGGCGGGGTTTTTTGATTGTCGTAGTATTACGGCATCTGTTTAGGGTGTTCCTAGGCAGTAGGGGTCTTTAAATTTAGTCATAGTCTTGGGGATCGAGCAATGGATTTATTAGAAGCAGCAACTAAGTTAGGTGTAAGATCTGAGCTAGATTTGTCGGCAGCAATAGAAGATTTCCATAGATGGGGTGGCGGTGGTTCTTTTTCGATGGCACAGCCATCATTAGAGCTACTCGTTTTACGGCATGCAAAAAACCATAAAATGGTAGACCCTCTTGCGGGGTATTCCTTGCGAATAGAAATTGAAGAGGATGTTGACGGGATTGAACGAAATACGGTGATTGTAACAAGCCCTCATCAGTGCTTAGTTAAAAGAACCGGAAGAAGGAAGCAGGCTCGAGATAACGCTAATACTCACTTGGACCAGTTTAATTGTCTTCTCGATGATTTAGTCGACGAGTTCTCCTTTTTAAGGCAAGGTGAACATATTTTCGTAAGGCTCGTTGGCTACGGCAAGCACAGTTTAAGTGCCAGGTCACCAAGTCCGGAATTAAGATGGGTTACTTTTGGGTATGGGATTCATCACTGGACGACGATTGGTGTTCATGAAAATGGGCAACTCGCTTTTTGGCGGGCAATTCGTGATGGCTTTCGGTATTTACTTTGGGGTATGGTCGAAGGGGTGGAAATACCTACAATAGAAACTGCAGTGTCAACTTGAATTTTATGGCTCAAATCCGGTCACCGTGATCTCGTTATGCGAGATTCACTGTGACCGTTTTTTTATCCAAAATACGGCTCAAACGTCGTTTGAGCCGTAAAAAATAGCTTAAAAATGGCTAAAAATAAACGAATTGGCTTATTTAAGCCCTTTTTCTGCTTGACCCCTCTTCGCCCTCCGGGCTTCGAGGGTCAGGCAGAATGTGACCTAAACTTGACAAAATATTAAATATATGCTATGTTTAAGGACTGTTATAAATAACTAATTAGGAGTAATTTACTCTAATGACATATTTTAAGCGAAAAAAATCAATTGTCTTAGCCATGGTTATGGCCTTGTCTGGCCTACTTGGTATATTCAGTGCAATCACGCCTGCGCAGGCTGTTGAGCCGCTACAAATTATTAATATGGAGGTGCCGACTATCAACGACGTTACGGCTACCATCGAATGGGAAACCAACCGACGTTCCGACGCCAGGGTTGAATATGGCCAAGATGCCAACAACCTTAACTTTACCTTATCTGCGGCCGGGCCAATTGATGCTCGCCACGCAATTACTATTCACGGGTTACTACCCGAAACTCGTTATTACGTCCGAGCTATTTCTCGAGATGCTTCTCACGTAGTATTATCCGAAATAATTAGTTTTGAAACTGTCGACATTCTCGACAACCGTTCACCGCGAATTAGTAAGGTTCAGGTGCACACTACTGGTACTACTGCCACTGTGCAGTGGGAAACCGATGAGCCAGCCGACAGTAAAGTGATTTATGGACATGAAGAAACCTACGGACAAACCCGTCGTGATTCTAGAAAAGTTGTAATTCACGATATTACTATTAAGGGATTAGCTCCAGGTAATACTTATCATTTTAATATTCTTTCTAAAGACCCGGACAATAATGAGTCTAGGTTCTTTGATCAAACTTTTCGAACTCTTATTTCTCGTTCGATCGACTTGTCCGAGTTGGTTCTGTTCGCAATTAAGCCGGTATCTGAAAACGATGTAAACGTGTCGGACACAACTGCTAATATTTCTTGGCGAACAAACAAGTTAGCCAAGGGTCGAGTTATTTATGGCTTGGCCGGTGGACGTCGTAATCGCGTAGCCCAAACTGGTGCTCCGCGCGATCACTTCCAGTCTTTAACCTTGGGTGGTTTACAGCCCGGAACTCGTTATGAGTACGAAGTTGAAGCTACCGACATTTTTAATAAACGCGTACGAAGCGAAGTATATAGTTTTACTACCAAAGGTGGTAACGACTTAGACATTGATGTTTTCCAGATTGATAACGGTCAACGGATTCTTGGAGCCGAATTTGGTTCCCAGCAAGTTTTCTTTGATGAAGGTTCTGGTTTCCAGACTGGATTTTTTGAAAGTGGAGCTTTGGGCAGTTTTGTACCAAGCCCACCCGACGGTCCAACCTGGACCGCTTCACCCTGGGGCCAAGCCTTAGCTTTTGACGGAGTGAATGATTATTTACGTTTGCCGGGGCAAAATGTCTCGGGCTTAAATGCCGGGTCAATCAGCTTATGGCTAAACCGACACAGCATAGATAATAGCTCTCATCCGGATCATCCGGACTGGGAAGTGATTGATGGATTTTTCTCCAAACAACACAACTGGGTAAATAGTTGGTTGGTGTTTGGGTTTGATAAAAATACTCAGAACAAACTTCGTTTTCAGGTTAGCAATGGAAATTCCATTCGTGGTAATGCCGACCTGCCCTTAAATGATTGGGTGCAGGTAGTAGCTACCTGGAATGGAAATGAAATGCGTTTGTATGTTAATGGTCAGCCGGATGCCAGCGCGGCTAGCACTGCTGTTCTAGGAGCCGACTCAGCCGACTTATCGATTGGGGCTTGGCACGAACATGGTGGTGAATATTTGGATGGTGCGATCGACAACTTTCGTTTTTATACTTACGACCTAAGTGCCACCGAAATTGCCAACCTGTATGCTTTTGATCAGGCTAACCGTTATACTGGTTCTCGCCCAGCTGGCTTTGCCTTATTTACTGGCGGCCAGGGAGGTGTAGGTGGACCTGGTTCCGGAAGTGGTACTGGTAATGGAGCCGGCAACGGATCCGGCGCTGGTCAAATTTTAGGAACTTCAACTTTTGATTATACGCAAAGCTCAAAGTTAATTCGTTTGGCCGGTACGCCAGATATCTATACTATTTTGAATGGCCAAAAGCATTATGTTTCGGGCCCAACCTCTATGGCCGTGTATGGTTATAGCTTTAACGATGTAGTAGAGGTAAACCGCAATGAATTTGACGGTTACCCAACTGTGCGTTTGGTAAAAACTCCAGACAACTCTAGTGTTTATTTCTTGTATGAACGTGGTGATAAGCAATGGTTAAAACTTGCCATTCCGTCGCCGACTGTGTTTGTGTCTTACGAAGATAACTTCTGGGGAAATGTAGTGACTATTAATCAGCTTGATTTAAACAGTTACCCTGACGCGCATCTGTTGCGTACGGATGAAGACCCTGGTGTCTATCAGTTGGAGGGGCAAACCAAGCGTTTGATTACTTCCGAAGACGCTTTTGTCCGTAATGGATTTAAGACTCCAGAAATTGTGGAAGTATCTCCGGAGCACATGGCTTATTACGAGTTAGGTGATCCGATTCAGTAAATATTTATAAAAAATAATTGAAAAACCACCGTGCCCTGTAGAAAGGGGACGGTGGTTTTTGATTTGTGGGAATCTAGCCAAATAACCAAACGTAGAGAACTTGATCGTCTCCGGAGGCTGACATGGAAAAATACAAAAGACTAAACATATACAACAAGGCTGGCCAGCGCACAAGCGATCCCCAGCTCATATGAAACCACATGCGGCCGTTTTCTGTATTTGGCCAACCCCAATGTTTGTTGAAGTTTCTCCAAAGCCTACAAGCCAGCCAGTAAAACATGAAGCCGGACATAGTACAAAGGGGATCGTAACCCCAACGATGATCGTCTGCTTCTCTTTGACTTAAGAATTTTGGGCCAGGGAAAGTACCTTTTTCGATCCCTTCTTCATATTTTTCCCATCCAAAGGTACATGTCAGTCCAATTAGAAGTGCAACCCAGAAATTTCGTAATGGTGGGCACCATTTACCAAGCCACCAGGCGATTGCAGAAATTATTACACCTGAGCAGGTATGGTATCCAAACCAATAGTTTTCAGCATGATTCATTTCAGGCTCCCTGAATTTAAAAAGGACAATATGAATAAAAAAACCAGTAACATTATGTTACCGGTTCTTTTTCTATTTGGTCAATTAGTTTATCCTTTTTTGTCTAACTAAAGCCGCCGGCTTGTATTTCCCACAGCTTCTGGTAAGTACCTCGTCGGATTTTAAGTAATTCTTGGTGCGTACCTTCTTCGGTTACTTTTCCTTTTTCTAAGACCAAAATCCTATCCATTTGCATGATGGTCGACAGTCGGTGAGCGATTACGATATTAGTTCGGCCTTTCATTAGATTTTTTAGGGCATCCTGAATATAGCGCTCGGATTCTGAGTCCAAGCTACTGGTTGCTTCGTCCAGAATGAGAATCGGTGCGTCAGCCAAGATCGCACGGGCGATCGAAACGCGCTGACGTTCTCCTCCGGACAGCTTAACTCCACGTTCTCCAACGTAAGTATCGTAAGCTTCGGGAAGCTGAGAAATAAATTCATGACAGTGAGCCATCTTTGAGGCTTTGATTACTTCTTCTTTGGTGGCGTTGGTTTTTCCGTAACGGATGTTTTCCATTAACGTCCGGTGGAAAAGGATTGGGTCTTGCGGGACCATAGCAATATTTTTGCGTAAGCTGTCTTGTGTTACTTTGGCGATATCGGTACCGTCAATTTTAATGCTGCCGGATTCAATATCGTATAGCCTGAGTAATAGTTTTATGATTGAAGTTTTACCTCCACCAGACGGTCCGATCAGGGCTACTCGTTCTCCGTGTGTAATTTTTAAATCAAACTTATTAAAAATTTTACGAGTCTGGTGGTAAGCAAAAGAAACTTGCTCGAATTCAATCTTACCTTCTTTCACTTTTAGCGTGCTAGCTTCTGGGTGATCCTTAACACCGTGCTCGGACAATAAAATTTCAGTCATTTCTTCAGACAATGCTAGGCGTTCGTATATTTGTCGGATGTAACGACCAATATCCCACAGGTGAATAAACAATCCAAATATTAAAGCCTGAATTAAAGCAAACCCACCGATTGTAATATTTCCATCTTGCCACATACGAATAGCCACCACCATAATTGCGAATTCTAACATAACCATTAGTATCTCCTGGACAGTTTCGGCACTAA
>CAXGXT010000021.1:0-7380 GCA_964013765.1 uncultured bacterium
CATTACAATGTCTATGACCAACGTACACGACGTAAAAAATAGACATTTGACCAACAATTAAACCCCATCAGTCTTCGGGCTGATGGGGTCGTTTTTTTATCCAAACTAATTAAGAAAATTGATTACTCAGAAAAACTAAGAATACATCCCCTCAATTTCTTTGGCGTAATTATTTTTTATAATCTCCCGCCGCGGCTTAAGCGTCGGCGTAAGCTCATCGCGTTCGCTGGTAAACTCGTCCACCAGTAGAGTAAACGAAACTACGCGTTCATGTTCGGGACGACGCCGGCCAATAGTGTCGACGCGATCTTTAAATAGTTCGATTATCTCGGGACGCTTGGCTAATTCTTCGGGATCATAATACGCTAATTTTTTTTCTTTACAGTAACGTTTAACTTCTTGCCAGTCCGGAACTAACAAAGCTACGAGATACTTACGATCATGGCCAATAATTAAACTCTGGTTAATGTACCGGTCGTCGTTAAGCTCGACCTCCAAACTGGCTGGCCAGACATTTTTCCCTGTTGAAGTAACAATCAGTTCTTTCTTGCGGCCGACAATTGTTAAAAATCCATCTTCGTCGATATGCCCTTGGTCACCCGTATGCAGCCAACCTTCGCTGTCTATCATGGCATTAGTACTAGCCTGGTCATCATGATACCCAGGCATAACGTTGTCGCCGCGAGCAATGATTTCCTTGTCCTCGGCCAACTTAACTTCGACGCCGTCTAGGGCTTGGCCGACCGTGCCAAACTTTCTAGCTCCTTCCCGGTTTGCGGTCAGTACGGGTGCGGTTTCGGTTAAACCATAACCTTCGTAAATCTGGATGCCTAACTTTTCAAAAAATTTAGCAAGTTTAGCATTAAGCGAAGCTCCGCCCGAGATAGTTAATCTAAATCGTCCACCAAACTTAGCTCGAACTTTTTTAAACACCAAGGCATCACCGACTTTGTAACCGAAAGTTCCTGGCTGCTGACGCAATGCCCATACAAAAATTTTACGCTTTAACGGAGACCCAGCTTTTAATTTTTCCCACAGACCATCGTGAATACGTTCAAATATTCTGGGCACCGAAATTAAAATAGTTGGTTTTACTTCTTTTAAATTGTCGGCCAAAGTTTTTACGCTTTCGGCATAAGAAATCTTGGCACCTTTAATCAACGGCACATAATAGCCAGTGGTTCTTTCTAAGACATGAGACAAAGGTAAAAAAGATAAAAAGCTGTCGGTCGAATGAATTGGAACTGCTTTGGTGGCCGCGTCGACGTTGCTTAAAATATTTTTATGCGTCAGCGATACTCCTTTTGGCTCGCCGGTTGTGCCTGAGGTATAAACAATCGTAGCTACGTCGTCGGGATTGGTTTGAATGTCTGGTAATTCCTCACTACCTTCTTTCTTCTGGGCTAAAAAATCATCCCAGTTTACAAAATGCTTTCCTTCCCAATCTTCTAGATCATTATGGTCCGGGTCAATAAAAATAATTGTTTTTAAATCTGGTACTTCATTTAAAATTAAGAGCAGTTTGTTTAACTGCTCCTGTTTGGCGACTACAATTGCCTTGGCTCCGCTGTGATTGATCACAAACTTTAAAAGGTGAGGTGAAAATGTGGTATGGAGACCGACTGTCACCGCGCCAGCTTTCATAATGCCCAAATCAGCAATCGCCCATTCCGAACGATTATTAGACAACAAAGCCACCCGCTCCCCAGGTTTTATACCTAAATCAAGTAACCCGGCCGCGCAAGATTCCACTCGCTCGACTAAATCGGCATAGGTAAGCCCTAAATAGGTGTCACCTATCTTATCTTCCAGGGCCACCGCCTGAGGTTGTTTGGCGGCGACCGAGAATATTTTGGCTGGAATTGTGTCTGTCATATAAAATTGCTCAAATTATGACAAGAGTACGCCAATTTATTGTAAAAAGCAAGATGCTGTACTACACTTCCTAGGTTAATACGCTCCCGTAGTTCCCCACTTCGCCTCGCTTTGCTCGGCTACGCGGGGCAAGCAATGGACCCCTCAACTTCGCCCCCTCGACAATGCTCGGGGACTTCGTTCGGGGCGAGATAGTGACTTATCAAGGTTAACTGTCAACTGTAAATTGTTAAGTGTTAATATACGCCCCCGTAGTTCAATGGATAGAACAAGGGACTCCTAAGCCTTAAATGGCGGTTCGACTCCGTCCGGGGGCAAATTAAAAGTCATAAGTCGTAAGATATAGGGCTTTTTATTTTTGTAAAAATTTTGCTAAACTATCTTGTGGAGGCGGGCCTTGGAGGCTTCGCCTTTTATATCTGAAAGTTTTTTGACAATTAGAAACTAAAACTTGTTGATCAAGGAGACTACTCATGATTTCTCGTGTGTACAAACGCCGAGACCCTGCTCGAGGAGATCCTCATGCAGCTACTCTTCGTAAACCCCTCAACCGATTTGGCTTCCCGGGACTTAAAGAAGTTACCCTGGAACACGTGTTACGTGTGTTAGTCCTTCTTGTAAAAAATGCGGTAAAGAACCTATAGAGTGGCACAGGAAAGAGCATGAGAAGTATCCAAATTCAAGAGTTTCTTCTTTAAGGTCACAGGGGGCATCTGTAGAACGAATTAAAAAGGAAATTTCCTTATGCGAACCACTTTGTCGCCGATGCCACATGATTGCAGATGGAAGACTGGCTATAAGGAGTACAAGGACAAATTAGTGAAGCACTGGGATCTGGTTTCTCGGCAGATGACATCGTTAACCATCTATTAGGTACTGCAGTTGGTGAACAAATACAGCAATTACAGGCAGAAGGAAAGACTAGTGAACAAATATTACAAAGTCTATAAATATGGCTAGAACATTAGACGAAATCTTTAGTGATACCCAACCTACTACTCAACAACAGGTAAGTTTGCCTGAGACTCAAGATAGAGGTGTTGTTCAAAAAGTTGCTGAAAGTAGAGTTGGCAGGGCTTTAACTGGTTTTTCTGAGAAGGTATTAAAAAAGCCAGCAGAGTTTTTGTTCGAAACTACTGGCAAAACACTCGGTAGTTTTTTATTAGGTACCTTTTCTAAGGATCCTAAATTCAAAAAACTAGCAGAGGAAACTATAACTCCAGGTAATATTGCATTTACTGCAATTGAACTTTACCCAGGAGGTGGTTTTGTTACAAAGCAATTGAAAAAAATTCCAGGTGGAGATAAATTGGCTCGGTCATTTACTAGAAGAATTTCTAATTTGAGTAATAAAGCTCAGGCTAAGGCTGTTAAGAAATTCTCAGAAGGTCTAGGTGCTACGAAACAAGAGTTTAAACTTAAGAGTGAAAAGGTTGTGCCTGAACTTCTTAAACGTGGAGTTAGTGCGACTAGCAGAGAAAGATTACTTGGTAAGGCGGCAAAAGAAGCAGATATCTCTGGAGCTGCAATTGATGATTTTTTTGAACAATTGCCCAAGGCCACTAGATTGAAAACTAAACCCTTGGTTGATGCTCTGAATAAATATCGACAACAATTTATTGTTAAAGGAACAAAGATAATAGCTGATAAAAGAGCTGTTGCCTTGGTTGATGAATTTAAGGCAACCATTGCTGAATTGGGTGATGAAGTATCACCAGGGACCCTGAGAAGTTTACGAAATATTTGGGACAAACAAATTCTTCGTGGTAAGGGATTTGTAAAGACTGTATCTGAAGGTGAAAGGATTGATATCCTTCGTAATGCACGTTTTGCAATTGCAAAAGAATTAGGAAAAGAATTTCCTAGATTGAATAAATTAAATGCTGAATTTACTTTTTGGAAAACTACACAAGAAGTTCTTGAAGAGACTTTAAAGCGTACTGCAAGTCAAGTTAAGTCAAGGCAAATTATTCCTATGAGTACGGCTGCACTTCTTACTGGACTATCTGGGAATGAGGGTGATTTAATAGCAACTTTTGGAAAATCTGCAGGTGCTGCATTTTTAGCAAGGCAATTTTTTAGCTTTATCAGTTCTCCTGGATGGAAGTTTGTATCTGGTAGCAATAAGAAAAAACTAGCTGATGCTTTACTTGACACTAATGTTGAAAATTTCGCTACAATCTTATCTAAGATTGGCGTGGTAATAAAAAATGCGGTCCCTGAAGAGAACCGAAAAACTTTAGATCAGATTTTTATTGGTATCTAACTATTGTGTTGAGTAAAGTAATCGCTTAATTTACAACCGATGTATGCGCCTAAGATTATTGTAATGATGTGAAGCATATATCTACTGTCTAACATAATTAATTAATCTTGTCAATGCCCAACGGAAAAGAAATCCCAGCTACTCATAAAGACCTTCAGGACTTTAAAGATTCTGAAGTAGCTAAAATTAATGAACTGGAAAAATCTATGACTAAAATGGAATCAATCACTATGGCTAGCCAACGCCATATAGCACGTATTAATGAAGATATTAGTAAAAGCCGTGCAGAACACAAAGGCATGAATGAAAGTATCAACATCCTTTATACTAAGGTTGCAGAGATAGGCACAGACGTAGGGTGGCTTAAAAAGTTCTTCTGGGTTGTTGCAACAGCGAGTATAGGATCCCTCGTTGCGATATTATTTAAGTAGTATAATGAAGTATGGACGACCCTCCACTATCACCTATACCTAGTGGAGCTGGTTGCGAACATTGGAGCAATACCAAAGTAAGATTTTCTGAAGGCCCCTGCGTTTGGACTCAAGGAATTCGAGGACAAACTTTCGAAATCCCAGTCGCCCACGGCGAAGGTTGTCCGGTATTTAGTAAAGGATTCGAACCTATCACCGCCGTCACATATGGCGTTGATGCTCCAACTAAAGAATACCCGGCAAGTCCGAATGGTAGTTCCATTGCCGGTATATGTAGTCCAAATGGAAGAATACTTGGCTTGTTCCCACACTTTGAGAGACGCATAAGTCCATCAAATGGTGGCGACCAAGGCCTTGCCCTTTTCCGGGCTGGTGTTTCTGCCGCCCGATAAACGAACCTTTTAGCCCGCGCCCGACGCTTCTGCTTGCAGAACGTCGGCGCGGGTTTCTTTTTTTACCACGTCGTTCGCGAACGACGTGGTTTACCTTGACAAATAATTATAAATCAGTTAAGAAGGTAGAAATGTACTTTTTACAAACCCATACACAAGGATCTAATTATGCTCAAACTGATTATTTTTAGACACGGAGAATACGAATTCACAGGTGGTAGTTTAATTGAAGACGGTATAAGTCAAGTCGAGACAACCAGTAAACTCCTCAGAGAATTATTAGCCAATAATTCTGTAACAGTCCTTTGTTCTAAAAAACCACGTGCACGTGAAAGCGCAGATATCGTCGGGCGCATACTCGGCGTCGAGCCAAGTGACCATGAATGCCTGTACCCTATAGGCACCAGACAGCATGAAGTCTGTGAGGAAGCTGTCGCAGTACTGCAACTCCTAGATCAGCAAGATGCTGATATCGTAATACTAGTGACACACAAAGAATACGCCGAGTTCTTACCTGGATTTTTTGCCCGTGAAAGGCTGGAATTTGATTTTCCAAATATAAAATGCAGAAAAGGCCAAGCTGTAATTATAGATTGTAATGAAAAAAACTTACGCCTTGCCCCGTAATTGTTTTATTGCTTACTGAAAAGCCAAACATTTTAAAGGAAATGCGACGACAGACTAACCGTTCTCATACTCAAAACCAACAGGAAGGTCAAGATGAAGCTAAGAACAATTGCCGCTATTTCCGTCACGATAATGTTCATTATCCTGATTGTCGGAACTGCCCTTATGTCAAACCAATGATAAAGGTACTCAATGAAAAAATATCCGGCCGACGGTTCCCGTGCTCAGCACGTGGGATCGCCGGTCGTTTTTTATTATCTATTTATGATTAGTCACAAAAATCGTAAATCTCTGGTATAATTTAATTATCAAACTTATGCCCGATACCAATACAAAAAATAATCCTGCTCAGCCGCAAACGCCTCCACAAACACGTGAGGATTTAGAAAATGCTTTGAAAAAAGGCCGCCTACCAAAACTGTCTACCGTCAAAGCCACGCGCGAGCTGTCGAACAAAATGCGCGATATTCGGCTGAAAGAAAAAGAATCCCAAGCCGAAGCTGCCAGCGTGCGAGGTGGGTTACCATATGTAAATTTACGTGGGTTACCGATTAGTCCGGATTCTCTGGCTGTTATTACTCGCGAACAAGCCGAAAGCCTAAAAATAATTAGTTTTTATTATACTGCCGAACTTTTAAAAATCGGGGCGGTTAATCCAGACGATCCAAAAGTAAAAGAAGTTTTGGATAGGCTGGCTACCGACCGTCACCTAAAACCGGAATTATATAAAATCTCTCAGGCTAGTTTTGACTTCGCCGTTAAACTTTACGAATCGTTACCAAAAATTAAGCCAATTATTAAGGGAGTCGAAATCACGGCCGACGACATCGGTGAGTTTAGCCGCGACATCAATACTTTCCGCGACCTAGCCGTCAAACTAAAATCTACCAACATCAGTGACATCGTCGTCTTGTTAATCGCGGGTGGAGTTAAAGCTCGCGCGTCGGACATTCACCTAGAAACCGAAGAGTCTGGGGTTAAGGTTCGTTATCGTATTGACGGCGTGCTCCAAGACGTAGCTACTATTGAAAAAGACAAATGGGATCCAATTGTTTCTCGGCTTAAATTAATTGCTAGTTTAAAAATAAATGTAGCCGACCGGCCGCAAGACGGACGGTTTACTATTTATCTGGAAGAAGACACAATCGACGTGCGTGTCTCGGCTATTCCGACTGCGTTTGGTGAAAGCGTGGTTATGCGTTTACTGATGTCTTCAACCACTGGATTCGACTTCGAAGACTTGGGCTTGCGCGGCAAATCGTTTATGGTCCTAAACGACGAGATAACCAAACCAAACGGTATGATCTTAACCACCGGCCCAACCGGAAGTGGTAAAACAACTACTTTGTACGGAATAGTTAAGCGCTTAAACGTGCCGGGCACCAAGATTATTACTCTAGAAGATCCAGTTGAATACAAAATCCCCGGTGTTAGCCAAAGCCAAGTAGATTATTCTAAAGAATATACTTTTGCCAAAGGCTTGCGCTCTATAGTCCGCCAAGACCCCGACGTTATCTTGGTTGGAGAAATTAGAGATCTCGAAACAGCCGAGATCGCGATTAACGCGGCCTTAACTGGTCACCTTGTGGTGACTACTTTGCATACCAACGATGCGGCCGGAACTATTCCGAGATTTTTGTCTATGGGTGTAAAACCTTTTCTGCTGGCGCCTGCGCTTAATGCCATGATCGGGCAACGTCTGGTACGCCGCATCTGCCAAAACTGTAAAAAACAAACTGAACTGGACAACAAAAGTATGTCCAAAGTTTTACGCATTTTAAAAACTATT
>CAXGXT010000022.1:0-7370 GCA_964013765.1 uncultured bacterium
TAATATCTTCTTGTTCTTTTTCGATATAGAAAATTGTATCGTGTTTTGGTTCGACGTTGGTATTTAGGTGACGGACATAAGAAGCAATTCCACCCTCAAAGTAAAAAGCAAAGGTTTGATGAAGTTTGTCTTTTCGTTCGTCGGTAACTACTATTTTTACACCCTTTGTTAAATAAGCTTGATGGCGTAAATGATCTCGGATGGTATCTATATTAAATTCAGTAACCGTAAAAATGCTTGTGTCGGGGAGGAAAGTAATAGTAGTTCCAGTTTTTTTGGTTTTACCAACACTAGCAACTTTTTTTTGAGGTTTACCTTGTTTGTATTCTTGAACCCAAACTTTACCGTCGCGGTGAACTTCGGCTTTTGTCCATTGTGATAATGCATTTACCACCGACACACCAACTCCGTGTAGACCACCGGAAACTTTGTAGCCACCACCGCCAAATTTACCACCGGCGTGTAATTTGGTTAACACAATTTCCAAAGCAGATTTTTTGCTTTGCTTATGGATATCGACGGGGATTCCACGACCGTTGTCAGTTACGCTAACCTTGTTTTCAGGAAGTAATACAACTTCAATCAGATCACAGTGACCAGCCATGGCTTCGTCAATCGCGTTGTCGACAACTTCCCAAACTAAGTGGTGCAGACCTTCACTGGCAGTATTACCAATATACATACCCGGACGCTTCCGGACCGGGTCAAGCCCTTCGAGAAGGGTAATATTCTTGGCTGTATAGTCTTCAGCTACACCTTTGTTTTTATTGCTGGGAGAAGTTTTAGTCGCAGGCTTTGAGCTTGCTTTTTTAGCCGGTGACTTTTTAGGGAGTGGTTTCTTAGGTGACATTTTTAAATCGAGAAATAAAATTAGTCATTCTGAGTCTCTCAAAATGAACTTTTCTTACCTTTATTCTACCTTAAAAACTGCCTAATTACAATACCTGTAAATGGTCTATATTCACTATAATGTGGTATAATTTTGATGTTTAAAAGAGACTCTTATTTTTAGCAATTTTAATGGAGGATAGTTATCACCCCGTAAACAATTGGCGGCTCAAGTTAGGGTATTGGTATGTTTCGCACAAACTGGTTTTAAAGAAGACTTTGGCCGGTTTCTTAATTGTTTTTAGTGCTGTAACTTTTTCGTACAGTATTTTTTATGGAATTTTGTTATTAGTGGTCCAGGGAGAGTCCAGCAGACAGGTGACCTCAGGCCTAACTCAAGATTTAATAAATTATGAAGCTGTTCGACAAAGGAATAAGCCAATCGAATTGCGGGTAGGAAATGTACAAGTTTTGGGAGGGGAGCGCGGGCGGTATGACTTAGTGGCCGAGGTAACTAACCTTAACGAACAATGGGCTGCCAGAAAGGTAACTTATCAATATATGTCTGGCGAGCAAATATTGTCCGAAGCCAATACAGTTATTTATCCTCGAGGTACGCAGATATTAACTTCATTTGGGGTGGCCACGTCTGCGGCCGGTCAGGTTTCCCTTGAGATTAAATCTATCGAATGGCAGAGGATTTTGGACTTCGATGAATTCAGCCAGGGGCGAACAGATATAAATATAACTGATCTCGAGCATACTAATTCGCGCCAAGCGGTGGTCAAGGGTAAGATTCCGAATAGTAAGGTAACTTTTACGGTTAATAACGACGGGCCATATAGTTTTTGGCAGGCTGGGTTTAACGTAGTTTTGCTTCGGGGAAATCAAATTGTAGGCGCTAACTATATTATGCTAGAGCAACTGGAAACAGGGGAGGCTCGTTCAGCTGAAGTAAACTGGTTCGAGGCTTTGCCTAGTATAACTGATGTTCAGATAATCCCTGAGATAGATATTTTTGATCAAGAAAATTATCTTGATTTGGAGTTGCGGGAAGAAGGGTAAAATAAATAAAAAACGCTAAACTTCTAATAAGAAGATAGCGTTATCTCAAAGCTCCCGCCAGGTAACCCATACCCTTGAAACTTGAAATGAATGAAGCCGGCGCCCTACGCACGACCGTCTAACCAGGACTTTTTTTCCATTCAATAAACCAGAGCGGCCAGAATGGACCAAGTACGATGACAGTTAGGTGGAAGATGATTTTATCCTTCCACTTATTCTCGTAGTACATGCATGAACCGATTTGCCAGTAACCAAAGGCCAACGAGCAAAGCCCGGAGGCTAAATAGATGAGTGTCCAGAACAAGAAGTCGTTCATGGTATTTTCCTTGCGAAGGCACAGAAAAAGAACGTGATGTAAAGAGTGCACTCCCGTCCCGCATGTCGATTGTTCGAGGTCGCGATGGCGAACCTCTTTTTGCATAACCGACATCGACAAGACGGAATCCCTGCGTTGTGACTGTACGAGCCACATTTTCCACACAGGCTTCAGTCGTTCTTTCGAACAGTAGTCCGTCCAAAAGGACGGGAGCGCACGTCGTACGATGAGATTTTAAGAGAACGCGATCGGACCAAGCCGGTAAAGAGGAGCTGAACGGTCCTCATGTCATTCCATGGCCACGCGACCAATCTGCGACACAATCCCTCAATGTTTCCCCACGTCTTCAGCGGTCACATGTTCGGTGATTGCTACCGGCTTGGCCCATCTACGAGAATACTATTAACTTAAAACAATAAAGTCAAGGCTTGTTGTATTATGCATTACTTGACACTTACTAGGTAAGTATATTATGATTTTAGCACTCTATCCTTTAGAGTGCTAATCGAGTTAACCTAGTTGTTTGTCATCTCGACCGAAGTCCCGCTCGGCGGGACGAAGCGGAGAGATCTTCCAGCTTAGTTAATTGATTAAAACTGGAAGATCCCTCGGCTACGCTCGGGATGACAAGAAAAAATATGAACTCACGTCAGCAGGAGTTGCTCCACAATTTAATAGAGTATTACATTACTACCGCCATGCCAGTAGGTTCTGGCGTTTTGGCTTCCGATCAGCACGTAAGCTCAGCCACGGTTCGCAACGAATTAGCCGAACTTGAGCATTTAGGATATTTGGTTCAACCTTACACCTCGGCCGGCAGGATTCCGACCGAAAAAGCTTATCAAGAGTATTTTGAGGCTTTAGAAAGAAAACCTTTGGCGGCTAAGTTTCAAAAAGGATTAGTTGCTAAAGATTTAACCGAACGAGATCATTTAAAAGATTTTGCTAAAAAGTTAGCCGAGACTAGTGCGACTGCAGTGTTTGTGGCATTTTCTAACAACGACGTCTTTCATACTGGCCTTTCAAATCTTTTTTCTCAGCCAGAGTTTAGTCAGCCAGAAATGATTACAAATATTAGCCAAGTGGTTGATCGCTTGGAAGATGTAATTTTTGAAATTTTTAAAACTATAAACGAGGTACAAGTACAGATTGGTTCCGATAATCCGTTTGGAAATGATTGCACAGTAATTTTAACTGGATTTATGATTAATAACACTCCACACGTAATTGGCTTACTAGGCCCGATGCGTATGGATTATCAAAAAAATATAGCTTTAATTGAATATATTAAAGAGCAGTTAACATGATTCATTATTCACTACAATTATGACGAAACAAACCAAAGATGATAAAAAGCCACATGTAAAGTCTACCGACATTACTAAAGAGTTTAGTGAGCTTAAGGCCAAGGCCGAGGAGCATTTAAATGGCTGGAAGCGCGCGCAAGCAGATTATCAGAATTTAAAAAAGGAAATGGAGGGCAAGGCTTCCGAGGCCATTGTTTTGGGCCGGACAAGCTTAATTATTGCTCTATTACCAATAGTTGATAATTTTTTAATGGCCGAGAAACATATCCCGGAGGATCAGCGCGACCAAGACTGGGTAAAAGGTATTTTACAAGTAAAAAAACAAATGGACGGAATGCTAAAAGAATTGGGAGTGGAAACAATAAAAACAGTTGGCGAAAAATTTGATCCTGCTTTTCATGAAGCAGTGGCCTTGTCTGAAGGTCGGGCGGACAAGGAAAGTGGAAAGTCTGGCCAAGTCATTGAAGAAGTTCAGCCAGGGTACAAAATGGCAGATCAGGTTATCCGGCCTGCCAAGGTGAGAGTTTCGTAGAAACTCTCACCCCGAGTGGAGTCGAGGGATCTTCCAAGTTTGATCAGCGCGCAAAGCTGGAAGATCTCTCCGCTTCGGTCGAGATGACAATTAATAAAGTAAATTATATATTTATGTCAAAAATTTTAGGAATCGATTTAGGAACCACCAACTCAGCCATGGCTGTGATTGAAGGTGGTGAACCAAAAGTATTAGAAAACGCTGAAGGTCAACGAACTACTCCTTCAGTTGTCGCTCAGTCAAAAACAGGTGAACGTTTGGTTGGGCAGTTGGCCAAACGCCAAGCCGTAACCAACCCAGCCGATACTTTGTATTCAATTAAACGATTAATTGGACGAAAGTGGGAAGACGAAGAAGTACAGGCCGACCACGATACTTTGCCTTTTGAAATAGTAAAATCGGGAGACGGAGTTAAAATCAAGATGGGCGACAAAGAACATAGTCCTCAGGAAATTTCAGCTATGATTTTAGGTAAACTAAAAAGTGACGCCGAATCAAAACTAGGAAGCAAGATTGAAGAAGCAGTTATTACTGTGCCAGCTTATTTTGACGACAGTCAGCGACAAGCCACCAAAGACGCTGGTGAAATTGCCGGCCTAAAAGTTCGTCGAATTATTAACGAACCTACAGCCGCGGCTTTAGCCTATGGTTTTGACAAAAAGAAAGGCCAGCAAATCGCAGTCTACGACCTTGGTGGTGGAACTTTTGATGTGTCTATTTTAGAAGTGTCTGAGGACACTGTTGAAGTTAAAGCTACTTCTGGTGATACCCATTTAGGAGGCGATGACTTTGATAAAGTTTTGATCGACTGGATAATTGCTGAATTTAAAAAGGCTGAAGGAATTGATTTATCTAAAGACACTTTGTCTCTGCAGCGTATTAAAGAAGCGGCTGAAAAAGCCAAGATCGAGCTTTCTACAGCGCAAGAAACTGAAATCAACCAGCCATTTATTACTTCGGACGCAGCTGGACCAAAACATCTATTACTTAAGCTTTCAAGATCAAAATTAGAGGAACTTGTTGGTGACTTAGCCCAAAAGACTTTAGAGCCATGCCGACAAGCTTTATCTGACGCCAAGATAGAGGCTAAAGATATCGAAGAAGTAATTATGGTTGGAGGCCAGACTCGTATGCCTCTTATTCAAAAAACTGTTGAAGAGTTCTTCTGTAGAGGGGGCAAGAAGCCAAACGTCAGCGTAAACCCAGACGAAGTTGTAGCCATGGGTGCGGCTGTGCAGGCCGGAGTTCTCCAGGGAGACGTAAAAGATGTTTTACTACTCGATGTTACTCCTTTAACCTTGGGCTTAGAAACTCTGGGCGGCGTTAAGACTCCATTGATCGAACGAAACACAACTGTGCCGACAGCCAAGTCACAGACCTTTTCTACTGCGGCCGACAATCAGCCGTCAGTTGAAGTACATGTTTTACAAGGAGAGCGACAAATGGCGACCGACAATAAGACTCTGGGACGATTTATCCTAGATGGCATAGCGCCCGCCCCTAGAGGAGTCCCGCAGGTAGAAGTTACTTTCGACATCGACGCAAACGGTATTTTAAATGTAAGTGCTAAAGACAAAGCTACCGGCAAAGAACAGAAGATTACAATTACCGCTTCATCTGGACTTTCTGAAGACGAAATCGAGAAGATGAAAAAAGACGCTGAGCTGCATGCCGACGAAGATAAAAAGAAAAAAGATAGTATTGAAACTAAGAATTTAGCCGATACTCTAGTTTATTCAACCGAGAAAGCATTAAAAGATGCTGGTGACAAAGTTAAAGACGAAGACAAGAAACCAGTTCAAGAAAAAATTGATGCTTTGAAAAAGATTAAAGATGGCGATGACGTCGAAGCCATTAAAAAAGCTACCGACGAACTAAGTCAGGCAGCCCAAAAAATTGGCAGTGCTTTATACGGTAACCAACCTGGCCAACCCGGTGCTGAAGCTCCAGTGGGTAAGCCAGGTGGAGAAAAGGCTGAGCCTGCAAAAGCAGAAGTTAAGGAAGACAAGAAAGACGCCGGAGGAGAAGACGCGGTCGAAGGGGAGTTTGAGGAAGTGGATAAGAAATAATACTATATTGTCTTCCTGAGGGAGTGAAACGACCGAAGGATCTCACGCTGATAATTGGTATGAGGTCCTTCGCTTCGCTCAGGATGACACATTAAATTAATGTCAGAAGACTACTACAACACTCTCGGCGTCGATAAAGGAGCATCGGACGACGAGATCAAAAAAGCTTTTCGAAAGAAAGCCCACGAGTACCATCCTGATAAAGAAACTGGGGACGAAGCTAAATTTAAAGAAGCCAACCAGGCTTATTCAGTGCTGCGCGATAAAGACAAGCGCGCACAGTATGATCAGTTTGGAACTACTTTTGACGGTGCCGGCGGCCCCGGAGGAGGACCGGGCGGATTCGGCGGGTTTAACCCCAATGATTTTGCCGACAATTTTCGCGCGGCCGGAGGAGTGGGGGCTTTTGAGTTTGATTTAGGAGATTTATTCGGTGGAATATTTGGCGGTCAAAGTAGACAAGCCGGCGTCCGACGCGGCAGCGATATTCAAGTCCAGACCGAAATCAGTTTTAAAGAAAGCTATACTGGTTTAGAAAAAGACATTGATTTATACAAAGCCGAAGCTTGCGAACACTGTAAAGGGGATGGAGCTGAACCCGGTACTGAAAAAGTAACTTGCGATGCCTGTGCAGGAAAAGGACAGGTTGCTCGGTCCGTGGCTTTTGGTTTACAGGTGGCTACTGTGTGCCCAACCTGCCAAGGCCAGGGTAAGAAAATTAAAACTCGGTGTGGTAAATGTGGCGGTGCCGGAGTTACTAAGCAATCTAAAAAGATTAAAATTAAAATCCCAGCCGGTATTGCTGACGGGCAGTCAATAATTCTCCGTGGAGAAGGGGAGGCTGTAGGCGGTGGCCAAGCCGGTGATTTATTTTTGGGAGTTCGTGTAGCCGGCGACAGCCAGTATGAACGTCAGGGAAATGAAGTGCTTAGCACGGCAAATATTACTTTTAGCCAGTCTTCACTGGGAGATAAAATTGAAGTAGAAACTCTAGACGGTCCAGTCAGCCTAAAAATCCCGGCTGGTACAGCTTCGGGAAAAGTGTTCAGATTAAGGGATAAGGGAATGCCTAGCTTACAAGGATCTAGTAAGGGAGATCAACTAGTGACTGTGCAGGTGACTACGCCGAAGTCGCTGTCGCGGAGTCAGAAGAAGCTGTTGAAAGAGTTGCAGGAAGAAGGATTGTAAGTAATCAATTGTTAACTGTTAATAGTAAAGTGTTAATGGTTGCGAAGCTAGGCCCCATCGTCTAG
>CAXGXT010000023.1:0-6662 GCA_964013765.1 uncultured bacterium
GAGCCACAACCCGGCGCTCTAACCAACTGAGCTACTACCACCATGCTTCGCAAACCATTAACAATTTACATTTAACAGTTAACTGTGAATTGTAAAGTGTTAATTGTTATTTATCTGCCCCCGGACGGATTCGAACCGCCATAACCGGCTTAGAAGTCCGGAGTTCTATCCATTGAACTACAGGGGCACGTATTAACCATTGACAATTTACATTTAATTATTAACTCCTATAAGTTGCTATCTCGCCCCGAACGAAGTCCCCGAGCGTAGTCGAGGGGGCGAAGTTGAGGGGTCCATTGCTTGCCCCGCGTAGCCGAGTAAGGCGAGGCGAAGTGGGGAACTACAGGGGCGTGCATTAACTTTTAACAATTAACATCATTCAAACCCTAACAGGAGGAGGGTACCAGAAATTTACATAAAAGTCAACGTTTCTTCTTATTCTTTATTTTAGCTGATACCTCCGACATTTTCGGATCGGTCACTTGCTCATAGATTTTGGTAGTCCCTACCGACTCGTGTCCCAACAACGTTTGCAGACTAGCCAAGTCTACCCCAGCCAATAGTAAATGGGTAGCCACGCTATGGCGAATTGTCTGAGGAGTAACTTGGGCTTTAATCCCAGCCTGGCTAGCATATTTTTTAACCAAGCGTTGAATCGAGCGTGGGGTAAGAGCCCGGCTACCGCGAGTTTTGCTATTGGCTCCTCGGTCATGACCGATAAACAAAAACTTGGAGGAGTCTTCTCTTATATCTAAGTAAACCTGGATAGCTTTAGTTGCTTGTCTAGACAAGGCTAAATCTCTAGCTCGTCCGCGACCAGGGCTTGGCACTTTCAGCATACTAGCTTCACCAGATTTTTTAGTGGGCGTAAAATCTTCTCTGGTTAAGTTGGCAGCTTCTGAAACTTTAATACCCGTAGAAAATAATACTTCCATCAATGCTTGGTCACGACGAGATACTATACTTGACTGGTTAACCTTGCTGGGTGTGGCTAGTAATTTTTGTAAATCGGCTGGCTCCAGAGATTGCGGCGGAGCGGCAGACACTACGGCCAGCAAAACTCGTTGTGGAGGCAGACTCGAAATTCTTTTTAGTTGCAGCCAGCGCAGCAGACCGCGCAAAGCAACTAGATGACAGTTAAGCGTGGCCGGTTCGAGCGAAAGTCCGCGCCCAGTCGAGCTAGTTAGCCAATGTCGGTACCGGTCTACTAGGGCACCGGTAATACTGTCTGGTTCCGGCCAGCGGGAATAATCTCCGAACCGTTGTAAATAAAAAGCATAGTTAATCACTGTCGAAGGATGGTGATCTTGTTCAATATCTGAAAGGTAGCTGGCGATATGGCCTTTAAATGACGACATAAGATAGTTACTGATATTCATTGTACGACACTTGAATTATACTTGCAAAATTAATATATCTGTGTTATTTTAAACCCTACCCAAAATAGGGACCTAAATATAAGGCGATGCCTCGGTAATTCCTAAAAACAGGAACTCTGGGACAAGCGCAGGAGACTTAATTGATGTTAAGTAAGAAAGTTAAGGAAAATTTAATTAAAAAGTACAAGACTCACGATTCAGACACCGGGTCTTCTGAGGTGCAGATTGCTATCTTGACCGAAGAGATCAAGCAGTTGACTAAGCATCTACGTACTCATAAGCATGATTTCTCATCCCGCCGGGGGTTGCTGCGAAAAGTTGCAGAACGCCGCCGGCTTTTGCATTATCTAAGGAGAGAAAATCCTAACAGTTTTGAAGAGCTGGCCAAGAATCTTAAGATTAAAGTTGCCCTGCTCGGTACTATAGTTGAGGAAGAAGAGCCGACCGACGAAGAGTTGAAAGCGCTTGAAGCTAAAGAAAAATCCAAGAAATAGTTTTCAATAAGTATGATTAAACATAAAGAACAGCGCGTGGGAGTATTGGTCGATGTGGCCAATATGTACCACTCAGCCAAAAATCTTTACGGAACCAAGGTTAACTTTAAAGAAGTTTTAAAATCTGCAACTGCCGGACGAAAACTTATCCGAGCAATTGCTTATGTAATTCGCTCCGACAGCGAAGAAGAGAAAGCTTTTTTTGATGCCTTGGACGCAGTTGGTTTTGAGGTACGGGCCAAAGACTTACAGATTTTTACCGGTGGAGCCAAAAAAGCTGACTGGGATGTTGGTTTAGCAGTTGACGCCATTAAGCTAGCCGACAGACTAGATACAATTGTTATAGTTTCTGGCGATGGTGACTATGTGCCATTGGTTCATTATCTACACGAAAATCGTGGTTGTCGGGTTGAGGTGATTGGTTTTGGTAAAACTACTTCTAGTAAGTTGATTGAAGTCACCGACGAGTTTACAGATTTAAGTGCCGACACCAAACGATTTTTGATTGGCCAGCCTAAGGGAGAACCTTCGGGCGGGGTTAAAAAGTTTATACCTTTCAAAAAATAAAAAGATTCGAGAGATCCTTCAAGAGTCGGGGTAGTAAGTTTTAAGACTTTCTACTTCGGGCCTGGAAGCTCGATGTTTACAAACTAAGCACGTGGCGTTCAATTGTTGTCGGTATACCATTGTACTTAAGCTTTAAGCTTAAAAAGTACGGCGGCATACCTGCAAATTGCAGCCCTACGTCAAAAGGAGAAAGCCAAACTATGGCTAAGTCTAATTCAGGTTCGGTAAAAACTTTTACTACCGAGCTCGCTGGTCGTCAACTGACTATTGAGTCGGGGCGACTAGCCAACCAAGCCTCAGGCAGTATCACTGTTAAGTACGGTGACACTGTTGTTTTGGCTACCGCCGTTATGGGCGGTATCCGTGAAGGTATCGACTGGTTTCCGTTGTCGGTAGACTACGAAGAACGACTTTATGCCGGCGGAAAAATTAAAGGTAGTCGCTGGATAAAAAGAGAGGGCCGACCAACTGACGAAGCGGTCTTATCTGGGCGTATGATCGATCGTACAATCCGACCGTTGTTTCCGTCGGGAATAAAAAATGATGTCCAAGTAGTACTAACTGTCCTGTCTTTTGATGGAGAAAACGATGCGGATATGGTCTCATTATTTGCCGCTAGTTGTGCTTTGGCAGCTTCAGACATTCCTTGGGACGGTCCGATTGCTGGAGTCCGAGTTGGACGTGTATCCGAGGGAGACGGTCAAGACCCAGAGCTAGTAATTAATCCAACCTACGAACAGCGTGAGCGCGGTGATATGGAAATTGTGGTATGTGGTACTGGTGATAAGGTGATTATGGTCGAAGCCGAAGGTAAGGAAGTTTCAGAAGAGATTATTGAAGAGGGTATTACAAAAGCTTTGCCTGTCTTACACGATTTAATTCAGACTATTCAAGAAGTTACTAAAGAGATCGGTTTAGAAAAAGCCAACGTCGGTGAGCTTACCGCAGCTGCTGATGAAGCCAGTAGTGAGGCTAGCGAAGAAGACCCAAAGAAAATTGCCCTCAAAGAATTAGAGCAAATGGTAGAAACTTGGGCAGCTGAAAATATCCCAGCTGTTTTGTTTGCCAAAACTTTAGTTACCAAGTCCGACCGTCAAGCAGTGCGCAAGACAATTAGTGAACAGCTCGAAGCCTTCTTAAGAGAAAAACAGGTTGGTAAAGACAGGCGCGCCAAAGCCGACGGTATGTTGTATAAATTAATTGAAAAAGAAGTTACCCGGGCAATTATTTCGGAAGGCAAACGAGTGGACGGTCGAGCTTTGGACGAAGTACGGAATTTAAGCGTAGATGTTGGTATTTTACCAACCCGTACTCACGGTTCAGCCTTGTTTAGTCGCGGAGAAACTCAAGTATTGTCGGTAGTTACTTTAGGCTCACCTGGCATGGAACAATTACTAGATGGTCTAGAAATGACCGATGTTAAAAAACATTACATGCATCACTACAACTTCCCTCCGTTCTCAGTAGGCGAGACTGGTCGGATTGGTTCTCCAGGCCGACGTGAAATCGGTCACGGAGCTTTGGCTGAAAAAGCTTTGGTGCCAGTGCTGCCAAGTAAAGAAGATTATCCTTATACTATTCGCGTAGTTTCTGAAATTTTAGGGTCTAATGGTTCGTCTTCGATGGGCTCAACTTGCGGTTCGTCTCTATCTTTAATGGCTGCCGGCGTACCAATTAAAAAAGCTGTAGCCGGCGTGGCTATGGGCTTGGCTTCTGACGGTCCAACCGAGAATGGAAACTGGAAGGTTATTACCGACTTACAAGATTTGGAAGACGGTCCGGGCGGAATGGATTTTAAGATTACTGGTACTGTGGACGGGATTACCGCCATTCAGTTGGATACAAAGACTAATGGTTTAACTATGGACATTGTTAAGCAAACTTTAACTCAAGCTAAAGCCGCTCGCTTACATATTCTTGAAGCCATGGATGCGGTGATTGCTCAGCCAGCCGAAATGTCCGAGCACGCTCCCCGAATAATTTCTCATAAAATTGATCCCGACAAGATCCGTGACGTTATTGGCCCGGGTGGAAAAATTATTAACGGTATTATCGACGAAACTGGAGTTCAGATCGATATTGAAGATGACGGAACAGTATTGATTACTGGTCAGCCAGAAGCTACGGCCAAGGCTCTAGAAACTGTTAAGGATTTAACTCGTACTTACGAAGCCGGACAAGAATTTGATGGTGAAGTCAGCCGTATCTTCAACTTTGGGGCCATGGTCAAGATTGGTCCAAGCCAAGAAGGCATGGTTCATATTTCTGAATTAGCCCATAGTCATGTAGCTACGGTTGAAGATGTGGTGTCTGTGGGAGACAAAGTTAAAGTTAAAGTTATCAAGATAGACGACATGGGCCGAGTTAACTTGTCTATGAAAGCTTTGTTGCCGGTACCTCCCGGCGGATCGGCTAGTGATAGCCAAGCTCGCGAAGAACGTCCGCACGCCCCTCATGGTAGAGGCGCGCGACGCGACGGTCCACGTAAACCGTTTGGTCGGAAGCGTTAAATAAGTATTTAGATGGGGCGGGTCATTGACCCGCCCTTTTTGGTATAGTAAAAATAAGGCATGTTTAATTTAAGTAAACGTAAAAATTTAATAATATTACTAGCCAGTCTAGTTGTGATCATTGCAGCTGTGGCAGCTTTTTTTATCTGGCAAAATAGTCGTGAACGTTTGGTTCGTTTAGCACCAGACGACGCTATAGTATACATGCAATTTAATCGTGACGACGTTAGTACTTCTTGGTCGGAAGTAATAGTGCCAGCGTTCCCAGCCTTGACTGCCGGTCTAGCCTGGTTGCCAGACTGGGAGCAAGTTTTAAACTCAGCCGGTAAACGTTTTGCATTTATAGTCTTACCCGAAGCCGCTGGAGTTGGAGAAGCAGAAGAGGGTTTAAGTTCGGCGTTAGTTATTGAAGCTGCTAGCCAGGAATTAAATACGTCTTTAATCCAGCCTGGTAATTATAAAGTTATTAATGATCGGATTATAGTCTTAGCTGAAACCGAATTAGGTATACAAAAAGTTAGCCAAGTATTTGAGAAGACCAGACAAAGTTTACATAAAGTAGTTTCAGAGTCTTTTAGCAACGACGAAGTCAGTATTTATTTGTCTGGCCAGGCAACGCGATACATACCAGCCGCCAATGGGGTGCCAGCTAAATTAGTACAAGCTCTAAACTCGGCCGGAAGTATCACCATAAATTTGAATCGTGATCGAAATCTGTGGCGCGTGTCGGTACCTTCGGGGTTATCGTCATGGGACCCAAGTGTGCAGTTGAACACAAATTTTGTTCTAGCCGAATCATTGCCTTCTGACACTTTAGTCTATACCGCCGGAATAGACCTTGACTCTATTTTAGCTGCCTGGAATCAGCTTGACCCAAATCTCGGTGAGCTATTCACTCAAATATTTACTAATTTTGAAAGCTTATACCAAGTCAAGGCAGCTGAAGCGCTCGAACCTTTATTACAAAGTACTGTTGAGCTGGTAATCACCGATGGTGGCCCTTCGGCACAGACCGGGCTGGGGTTTTTAGCGACTTTCGATGGTCTGCCCGCCGAGTTTAGTCAGGATAAACTAGAATCTTTCTTAAAAGCGGTCTTGGTCACCCAAGATCCTGTAAAAAAGGAAAGAATTTTACCCGACGGTACGACGGTGACCGAGTTAATCGCCGATCCCGGGGCAGTTAGCTTTGCCAGCCGGGCAGTTGGCAGTACCGAAGTCAGATTTTTGTCGGTCACAAACGGTGGTACTCCCTTTGCCTACAGCCGGAGAAGTGGAACTTTGTGGTTGGCTAGCTCGCCGGACTTGTTGGTCCGCACTCTGGCTTCTTTACCAGACAGTTTGCGACTGCCTAGCTTACCTTTGGGCTGTCGCGGTCGACCACTAGTGGTGATTGGTGATTTGGGGGCGGGAGTTAGTCGGCACTTAAGCCTTTCTTATTTACCCTCAGGTATTTTGACCTTGTGGACCGACGCCAGCGGAGGTTTGGCTGGCTGCCTTGTGTCTTCCTAGTGTCTTCTTGGTGTCTTCTTGGCATCCAAAATAATATAAAATACCAATTGTGGATAAAAATTATATAATTGTTAAAGATTAAAACGGCCAAGCTAACTAATAAATAAGTATTTTAAGCATCAACATTGACAAGCCATTTTTTTAGTGCTATACTTAATTTTAGTTATTCAAGTTCTTAAACAATAGAAAGCTTTCCCGGCAAA
>CAXGXT010000024.1:0-6487 GCA_964013765.1 uncultured bacterium
TTTACTTTTTTATTTTTAATTTTTGATTTTGTAATAATCTGCCAAGACCCGTCGGCAAGTTCTTCAAGTTTACCCGGCGTTACAAACCCAGCAGCTTTTTGGTGACCTCCACCTCCAAGAAGCTTAGCCAATTTTGCCGCGTCGATCAAGTCGCTGTTTGTGCGCAGGCTACCTTTGACAGTTCCGTCACTTTGTTCGCGAAGCAACAAACATAAACGATCTCCAGCCAGCGTTGTCAAAATATTTGAAATACCATCACTAACTTCGGCTTCGGCCGTGTCGTCGGGGCACTCGGCCATGTCTTTTCGGGTGATGACCGTGGCCACCACTCCCCAGCGCGGGATCATCCTAAGTCTGGCCAAGGCTTTACCCCAAACTTTTAGGGTTAATAATGATTTACCCTGGGTTACGTTACCGTGAATGGTTTTAATGCTGGCTCCCGACCGGAGCAATTCGGCACAAGATGAATAAACTTCGGCCGAAGTGTTACGGTGGGTAAAAAATCCAGTGTCGGTAGTAATGCCGGTTAGTAAGCACATGGCTTGGACCTGGGTTGGTCGGTGGCCAATTTGGTTAAACCATGCGTTTAGGATCTCGGTGGCGGCCGCGGCGGTCGGGACGACTAGGTTTAAATGGCCAAAGTTTTTATTGGTATCGTGATGGTCAATATTAATCACGGTGGCCGTCGGGTCAATTAGTTCTAATAGATCGGGTAATCCTAAATGTTTTAGGTCGCCGGTGTCGAGACAAACTACCACGTCCCAATTTTGATTAGAAATTTCTTTCTTGTCTGTAAAAGCTTTGTCTATATGCGGTAAATACCAAAAGGTTGTTGGTTGTCCGTCGGGTAAATATATACCAACCTCGGTGCCTCGCGAATGTAGCCAGTCGGCTAGGGCAGATACACTCCCTAAAGCATCGCCGTCAGGTTTTTGATGAGTCAAAAGTAAAACCCGGCTGGCACCGCGCAAGAAAGTATCTATTTTTTTGGCAATTACTTTATCAACCATAGCCGACTATATTAACTGTTGGCTGATAAGCTGTCAAGGCTAGCTTGCAAATTTAGCTCTTATCAATTTTGAGTGAGTCCAAAAGGTTTTCGATTGCGCTAGCTTCGACTTGACCGGAGTCGATTTCAAAATGAAGGGCCGGTAGAAATTTAAGCGAGATACGTTTACTGAGTTCTCGGCGTAAAATGCCCACTCGTTTGGTAATTAGTAGTAAGGTGCTTGGGCCTTTTTTTTCTGGCAAGACACTTAGCCAGATTTGAGCGTGTCGTAGATCGCGGCTAGTTTTTACTTTTGTGACAGTGACTAAAACTCCTTCTGGGAGTTCGATTTCCTCCGAGATCAAGTTTGCTAGTTCGGTTTGGAGCAGTGAATTAACCTGATTTATTCTGTCCATCTTTAAGTTTTTGAACCTTGGTAGTTTCTTTAAAAATTGAGAGAGTGTCGCCAACTTCGATCCACGGTTTTCCGGAATAAGTTAGACCGCCTTCTTCGCCAGTTTCAACTCGGTCGACTTCAACTTTGTTGTGTTGAACAACGTCGATTGTCCCAGTAGTTATAATTGCTTTGTCTCGTACAACGTCTACTTTTGTACCCGCAGACATTACCCCTTTGGTTACCTTCCCACCAACGATCATCCCGTCTTTATTGGTCCGGAAGATAGCTAGGACTTTTAAGGTACCTACTTCGACTCGCTCAATTTCTGGTTTAAGAAGTTCTTCCAGGCGACCATGGATATCTTCAATTAATGCGTAAATAACTTCGTATTGTTTTATCTCTACTTTTTTCTCCCGAGCTTGGGCTACCACATTGTTCGGCGCTTGAACATGAAAGCCATAAACTATAGCCTTGCTGCCCGAGGCTAAATCAATGTCTCCTTCAGTAATATTACCTAGTCCTTGGCTTAGAATTTTTAAATTAACTTGAGGATGTTCGAGTTTATCTAGCGATGCGACGATAGCTTCTAATGAACCAAGTACGTCCGATTTTAAAATAATAGTTAAAGATTCTGCTTTTTCATCGTCCTCTTCATCATCATTGGTGATGACTGGTCGACTGGTCATAGCTTGTTGACCAAGCTGATAAGATTTTATTTTCCCACCCTTAGGAGCAGTCGCACTGGCTACCAAGACGTCACCCACGCTGGGAGCGGCTTTTAAACCGGTTAGTTTGGCTGGAGTGGAAGGCAAAGCTTCGGACATTTTTTGACCATGGTGGTCTTGCATGGTTCGGACCTTTCCGTAGTAGTTGTCGTTTATGGAAATATGATCTCCAACTTTTAAAGTTCCGGTTTGGACCAAGACCGTAGCCACTCGACCTTCACCTTGGTCAACGTGAGCTTCGATAATAGTTCCGGCTGCTTCGCGATTAGCATCAGCTTTTAGATTGTCTGCTTCAACTTCGGCGACTAGTAAAATATGTTCCAAGAGATCATCTATACCTTCTCCATTTAGAGCCGAGATTGGGACGATCATAGTTTTTCCGCCCCAGTCTTCTGGTTGCAAACCATGACTAGATAATTCGGTTTTAACTTTTTCAACGTCGGCTTCAGGTTTGTCGATTTTGTTAATAGCCACGATCATTGGTAGTCCAGCAGCTTTGATAATTTTGATAGCTTCTTCGGTTTGAGCCTTAATTCCATCGTCGGCCGCCACAACTAAAATTGCAATGTCGGCCACTCGCGCTCCACGCGAACGCATGGTAGTAAAGGCTTCGTGTCCGGGAGTGTCGATAAAAGAAATTTTTTGTTTGTTTTTTTCTACTTGGTAAGCACCAATGTGCTGGGTGATCCCACCAGATTCTCCGGCCACAACGTCGGTTTCGCGAATCGCGTCTAGCAGTTTGGTTTTACCGTGGTCTACGTGACCCATAATAACAACCACTGGCGCCCTGGCTTCGAGTTGGGCGTCTTTTTTTTCGGTTAAAATTTGTTCGCTAGCTTGAGTTTGTTGTTCGTTAAGATTTTTTTCTTCGTCGGCGGCTGAAACTTCGAATCCAAGTTCACTGGCTACGATTGAAGCAGTCTCATGGTCGATCATTTCGTTCATCGAAGACAGCACACCGTTTTTCATAAGCTCGGCCATTACTTTAGAAACAGGCAATTGCATTTTGGTGGCTAGGTCACGCACCGCAATTCGGTCGGGTACTTCGATTTTAGCCGCTTCCGGATCGCGTTCGGCGATTTCACGTTTGGTAGCTTCATCGGCTTCCACTTTTTTACGTGCTTCGATCTCGGCGTTTTTACGAGACCATTCTTTTAATATTTTTTTGGCAACTCGGTCGTCAATTTTAATTGCTCGTTGACCAAAATCAAAACCCATCTGCGGGAGCTTGTCTCGCAGTTCTTGAGTGGGGACCCTTAAGCGCCGGGCCAGCTCTGTTACGTTCATTACTTAGTTAGTAGTCTTTAGTCTGTAGTTATTAGTATCTTTAGTATTGCGTGATACTACCAGAAAACGCGGTTTTTTTCAAGTACCAAAAAATCCCGCAGTGCGAGATTTTTTGGAGGCCTGGACGGGGATCGAACCCGTGAATGGAGGTTTTGCAAACCCCTGCCTTACCACTTGGCTACCAGGCCGGGACTTCGTCAACTTTTAACTTTTAACAATTAACAGTTAACTTTGGGTAAGGTAGCAAAATTTAGCCAAGCGTTCAATCTATAGTGAAGAGTTAAATTATTTCTTCTTCAGATTCTAAAACTTCGACAGTGGCAACTTTAGCACCGAACTGACGAGCGGCTTGCACGTCTTCGTCTTTGTTGCCAACGTGAATATCCAAACGATATTGTCCGTTGTAGCGAGAGTTCATACGGTCATGGACCACGAATACGCGGTTACCAAATAATGAAGGGATACGTACTTTAGTCCCAAAAGGTAAGATATTGGTAGCTACTACGTCACCAGCACCAGGTTTACATAAGTCGTAACCATCGGCAGTAATACATGGGGTGCTGTCGGTCTGCCAATATACACTATTATACTGGGTTAAAACGAAGTCGGCAGTATATGCAATTTCAATTTCAATATTTTGTGGTAAGTGTTCGTCGACTGGGTCAAAACGAAACACCGGCAGGAAGATTTCCATAGCCGTTAAGTCTTCAGCCAAAGTTAAAGCTTCACCTTCAAAAGTGTTAGCGCTAGCAATTTTAGGTACAAGCATGTCAGCCAGCAAGGCAAGCATCATAAACAAAGGGAGTGCTCGATTTTGTGACAGTTTTTTCATGAAATTGTTTAAATAAAAAATCCCTGTTTCTACAGGAAAGTATATAAACTTAGCACATCTGAGCGTTTTTGTCAATGAAATAAGCCAAAATTAGCTAATTTTAGGCATATATTGACAAAAATGCGGAAGTGTGTTATTCTAAAAATTCTGCTTCTCTCGTTGAGACGTGGATTTAGTAAAACGGTTCATTGAAACACTCGAGTTTAGGAGAAACTCATGATTCGCAATCACTTTTTATGCACCTGGTCGGTGCTGGTGGTTGTGCTTGGGACGGTGAATGCCAAGGAGGTTGTTCATCGGCCTGGAGGACGAAAGGCATTTGTGATGCCGGCTTCGGCAGTTAAAAAGCTGGTTATCCATTATGCTAGGTCGTCCGATTATTCGAACGACGAAGACACTGTCAGAGGAATCTGGCGGACGCATTACCTAGGTGGTAAGCGTAAGGACGGATCCGAAAAGCCACCCTGGTACGGTTTTGGGTACCACTTCGGGGTGGGACGCAACGGAGTTGTATACGAATTACGTTCAAGGAAACTCCAGGGCGCCCACGCACCGGGTCGAAATGAAGAGTCCTTCGGGATTGTTCTTTTCGGCATTAAGAAATTTGATGAAAATCAAATTTTCTTATTTGTGCAAACTGCGGCTTGGTTGGTGGTCGAGTATAACCTTGATGTTAAGGAAGGTGTTACTCGGAAAATCATTCAACCACACCACGGTACTTGCCCCGGCAACGGCGTTGACTTCGATAAGTTAATCAAGTTGATTGATCTTGAAGTCAAAGATCGCCGAGCCAGCGGCAAGAATATTTCGCCAGATTTCAAAATCGCCCCCCGGCCTGGGCTGGCGGTTAAATGATTTCTCACCCCTACCTGCCTCTCGCTCCCGGTTAGTTCGACTCACATCTTAGTGTCGACGCCGGGAGCTTTTTTTATAATAAAAAGAAAAAGGGCGACTCAAGGTCGCCCGTATGGGTTGGTCAACATTCAGCGGGAGCTGAATTTTTTTATTCGCCTTCGGTCCAGATGGTGTAGCCATTACCGTAAATAGGCTGCCCTCCATGGTAAAGACTTCTTGGTTTCTGGCATCCTCTTGCAATTAGTGCCCCTTCGTCATCCAACAACATTCTGGAATGCTCAGATGTTACCTCAACTCTTTTTGCTACACTACCTCCTCCACATTGTCGACATTGACAACGTGCTTGTATGGGAGTGGCGGTAGTCATGGAAACCCTCCTTCCTTGGAAAGACCATACTTACCCAGTGCGTACCTACACAGTACGCTATTTAATGGAGCTAATGTATTTTTAGCGCTGTTTTTTTGATTAGTCAATGCGACCTGTCAAGCTGAAAAAAATCTAGATTACTTCTGGCATTTAGGGCAATAAACTGTCCCGCGAGCGGCGACCACGGATTTTTTTAAAGTTGTGTTGCACTTCCGGCAAGGTTGATTGGCTCGGCCGTAAACTTTTAAGTATTTAGCATAGTAACCTTGGTTTCCGTCGCCATCACGAAAGCCGTTGAAGGTCGTTCCCCGTTTGGCCACGGCTTCTTTAATAATTTTGTTTATGGCTTTAAACAATTTTTCTCTTTGTGGTTTAGTTAATTTGTTGGCTGGCTTACTTGGTTTTATCTTGGCTAGAAAACAGGCTTCGTCGACATAGATATTTCCCAAGCCAGCGATTTTAGGTTGGTCGAGCAGGACTGCCTTTGTCGCTATGCTTCTATTTTTAAATATTTTATGAAAATCTTCTAGTTTAAAATTTTTAGTTAAAGGTTCTATTCCGAATCTAGACAAAACTTTTTCTTTTTCAGCTTCGTCGACCACTCGCATATATCCGAATAAACGCTGGTCATTAAAAAATAAACTAGATCCATCGTTAAAGTTAATAGTAATCCGCGTATGCGTATTTGGTGCACCGACGTCGGGCTTGGGGTACGGATGGCCCCCGCCAATAATTTTTCCTGCTGGCTCTTTGAAGATTAACTGGCCTGTCATTTTAAGATGCCCGAGCAGGAATTGATCGTCCGATAATTTAAAAATTAGTAACTTTCCTCGGCGATTGATGTCGGTTATTTTTTTACCAGATAAATTTTTAATAAAAACAGCCGGGCTAGGCTGGGCAGGTTTTGATTTTTTGGCAACTTTAACCTTAGAGACTTTTTTGCCAACTAATTTTTTAGCCAAGTCGCGGCGAATTGTTTCTACTTCGGGCAACTCCGGCATTTTTTTATTTAATGCACTGTTTTTTGTTCGGCTTC
>CAXGXT010000025.1:0-6349 GCA_964013765.1 uncultured bacterium
TGCCAATTCTGTCCATTTGCTTTTTCACAATAGCGTAAGAAGTTGTATCGCGCATCTCAGCGTAGATCGGCACTAGATCATCTTTTTCTAAATAGTTCTGCCGGTAAAGATCCGTAAATCCTTTGATCAACGCGCCACCAGCCAGTTTGGCGGATGGATCGGCGGCCAAGTCAGAAATATAGATAATTCGCTGACCACTCTCTTCGTCTTGATCATAACCATAATCGTAATCGTCCTTTAACCCCTCATAAGAAACTAGATACCCGCGCATCTTTCCATCGGTATCAGTATACTTCAAGCTCATGTTCGGACGATCTTTATCAATATTGTTTATATCCTTGGCAATCAAACCGTTCTCGACGTTATGCAAATAAACCATCAACGAATCGTTATCAGAGTACGCCTTACCTTCAAGATAAGCCACTGACAATGTATCTTCAAACGTTAAGTAGGCTAATTTTTTACTTGGCAACTTAGGTAAGTCAGGCTTACTAATTTCTGATTCCCTGATTTGCCGGCGCATCTTAGGATCATCCTGTCCAGTTAAATCAAGAGCATATACTGCTTCATGTGTCTTGTCCGAGTATCCAACTGGAGCCAAAGGCACAAAGGTATTCTCCTCTGTGGGTAAGTGAGTCAGAGTATCAGAGTAGCCCTGCCCGATCACGGCCTTATCTTGATTTAGTCCTTGAGCTTCACCATGACGAGATAAATATTCACTTAGGAAATCACGGTACAGCTGCTCAATGATTTTTTCGTACTTATCCTTAAAATTTCCAGCTACTTCGACATTATCGCAGGCCAAATAAGATTCAGACTCACGCAATACGTCATCCGAAACAATATCGTCAAGCTTCTCGCCCACCTCATCCATTCTTGCCATAATCTCAGGAACGGGAATACCAACGTCTTTATCTTTGGTTAAAACACTCTGAGCGATAGTTCTACGGGTACCATCCGGACGTTGAATTTGTAAAGTAAATAAAGATGTATCCGGGTTAAACGTGTAGACGTTATTTTTTCCAGAACCAAATGGCATGCAACAAGCAGTATCGTTACCAGCCAGTACGGCATCAGGGTCGCTCTTCTTGTTAATCCTGGCCACAAAAACGGTTTCATCCTTACTCACTGGCATACCAATCTTTTCATCCAACAACAGCGCTTCAATTTCTGACTCAAGTGTACTGTCTGCTGGCAAATCCGCCCTACCCAATAAATAGTCTTGTGGACTTACACCAGCCGATTTACAAACTCTACGAACTTCGTTAAAAAGTTTACCAGGATTTTTTGCCTTACCCGTAATTTTCTCTCGACGAGAACCAAGAGCTTCTTTAAGACGCTCGCGCAAATCACGAGCGTCTTCACTTTCCTTGCCCTCGTTCGGAATACGGTACACTATCTCCATGGGTGTAAAAACTTGTAGCCCATCTAGCTTGCCCTCGACCAACGCGTCGCGCATGTCCTCGGCACTCAAATCGAGATTAGGAATCTCGATGTAGTTTGAAGGCTTCTTACGGTCGTGCACTTCTTCTGGGGTATGCGCATCCGCTAGATCTAAAAATCGTGCAGGGTCTTCAAAAAAGGTACGTACTGCTTTCATGTCTACCTTGCTTGTGGGATGAAAAGCGAGCGTTTCTACATACCTAGATAGATGCTCACTACCACCGGAATCTTTTATATCACTCAAGTTATCTAACATTTCAGTACGCTCCAATAATTGAGAAAATTCACTGTATCGTTTTAAATTGTTCCAGGAAGCAAATACCTTGTCAGGAGAATCAAAGGATATAGCTAAATCCTGCAACATTTCTATGTTTGGATACTGTCCAACCGAAGACATATTTGCAACGTAATCAAAATTTAACGTGCGAGAAATTGAATTTAAATGTTGCCGCGCACTACCCGATTCATACGAAGCTCCGTCGGAGGCTACTTGACGCAGAATGTTGTTGTAGAATTCGTCAGCACCAGCTCCGGATTCTACTTGGAGCTCAATAATATCATTGAATCCATGCAGCGCATCGTGCCGATTCGATTCGCCGACATATAAAAACATTTCCTTCCAACCAAACAAATCTGCTCCTGCCTTAAATGGAACGCTAACATTTTGCTCATCTTGCCAAGCTACATCGTGCTCGACGAGCGCACGGAAGAGACCTTCGTAATTATCAGAATCCACGAGCGCCAAGCAATTAACGCCTGCCTGCTCTAATTTACCGTATTCATATTTGTATAAATCGATCCCGACTAACTTTTGTTGTAACCCTTCTAGTGTAGACTGTGATTCGTGATTAAGTTCGGTAAATTTATTAAGATTTTTCACTACTGCCCAACCCTCGCCTACACCTATGAGCTTATCAACAGTTGCCTGGTGATCTAGCCCAAAAAATTTATCTAGGTTTTCTACTACTGCCTCACCTTTGTCGGCGTCTATCAGTTTGTCAGCTGTTGCTTGATCTAGGCCGGTAAACTTATCTAGATTTTCTGCTACTGCTACTGCCTCACTTTCCCCGGCGTCTATCAGCTTGTTAGCTGTCGTCTGATCAAGGCCAGTAAACTTGTCTAGATTATTGGCTACTGCCCCACCATGACCTGCGTCTATGATTTTGTTAGCCATGGCCAGGTGGTCTAGGCCAGTGAAGCTGTATAGATTTTCTGCTACTGCATAGCCACGATCGGCGTCTATGAGCTTGTTAGCTATGGCTTGATATAGATCGGTGAACTTGCCTAGATTATTTGCTACTGCCCTACCTTGGCCAGCGTCTATGAGTTTAATAGCTGTCATCTGATCTAGGCCGGTGAAACTGTCTAGGTTATATGCTACTGCCCAGCCTTGGTCGGCGTCCATGAGCCTGTTTGCTATGGCTAGGTGATCTAGGCCGGTGAACTTGCCTAGATTATCTGCTACTGCTACTGCCGAACCCTGGTCGGCGTCTATGAGCTTGTTTGCTATGGCTGGGTGATCTAGGCCGGTGAAACTGTCTAGGTTATATGCTACTGCCCTACCGTGGTCGGCTTCTATCAGTTTACTAGCTATGGCTGGGTGGTCTAGACCGGTGAACTTGCCTAGATTATCTGCTACTGCCCAACCTGCCCCGGCTTCTATTAGTTTATTAGCTATGGCTGGGTAATCTAGACCGGTGAACTTGCCTAGATTATCTACTACTGCCCTACCGCGGCCGGCTTCTATCAGCTTATTAGCTATGGCTTGATTTAAGCCGGTGAACTTGTCTAGGTTTCTTGCTACTACCCGGCCTGCCCCGGCTTCTATCAGTTTATTAGCTATGGCTGGGTGGTCTAGGCCGGTGAACTTGCCTAGATTATCTGCTACTGCCCAACCTTGGTCGGCGTCTATCAGTTTATTAGCTAATTCTGGAAAATTTCTCTCTCGTAATGCACGACTAACTTCTGCATCCTTATCCTGTCCCGCCAAATTAATAATCTCTCGAAGTATATGACTTCGCTCTTCATCCATAGACTCGGATGCTTCAACACTTTCTGCCTCTGGATTGTCTACGCCACTATCACTCCCTTCGATTTTCTCATCGGCTGAGGAAATATCTGTAACATCGCCACCTTCTAATCCGTTTGGCTTTTTTTCCTCCTCCGGCACTGGTCGCTCACCTTCTGGCATACTTTTAACTTAATTTAGTTAACTTCTTACAATCCAACTTATCCAACTTCTTATTCAGCTCCAAATTAACTTTTGGGTCGACCGGAACTTCTACGACTGCCAACTCATTACTAGCTACTGTCTTTTTCAAAACTCTTCGCAACTCACCCGGAGTACTGGCCCGATATCCATTTATCCCAAAACTTTCAGCATACTTTACAAAATCAGGATTAGTCAGGGTCGTGCCGACCGATCGGCCTTGATGCTCGGTCTGCTTCCAGTTGATCAAACCGTAGTCATTGTCGTTGAACACGATGGCGGTAAAGCCAACGCCAATTCGTTTGGCCGTCTCGAGCTCTTGCGAGTTCATCATAAACCCGCCGTCGCCGCTAATAGCTACGACCGGTGCATCCGGTATGGCCAGGCGAGCTGCAATGCCGCCCGGTAAAGCTATTCCCATCGTAGCTAATCCGTTTGAAATAAGACAAGTGTTTGGTTCAAAAACTTTATAATTTCGTCCAATCCAAACTTTATGACTACCAACGTCTGAAAGAATGATCCCATTACTTGGGACCACTTCACGAATTACATTTAAACTGCCCGGTACAGTAAGAGCATCGTCATCTTTTAAGTCATAGCTAGAAATATCGTCCATAATTGCTTGCCGCACTGGCGAGTACCACTTTGCATCAAACGACATAGAAGTAGCCGTGACTTGCTCATGAATCTCAGTCAAAGTGGCAGCGACGTCGCCAACTATTTGCACATCTGGATTATGCTTGGCATACGTTTCGGCCGGGGTGAAATCTATATGGATAATCTTTTTGGCTCCGGCGCGCTGCCATGAATCGGGGTAATGTTCAGCCACATCAAACCCAATCGTGATCAACACATCGGCAGCGTCGATCGCGCAGTGTGCGTAATCACGATCGCGAAAACCAAAAGTCATAAGTGATCTAGGGTCATCATCGGAAATAGCTCCCTTTCCCATATAAGTAGATATCACCGGAATCCCTACTTCAGCCACTAAAGTCCGAAGTTGGGTCGAAGCCCTCTTGCGAATAGCCCCGTTGCCTGCAATGATCAAAGGCCTCTTAGCTTTTTTTAATACACCCATCGCTTCGGCCACGGCTTTATGGTCCGGCCCAGACCGACGAACTTGCCGCCGCTCGATTGGCTTCGACATCTCAGAAGGTACGTCCATCTTGGCTACGTCTTCCGGTAGTTCAATGTGAGTGGAGCCAGGCTTTTCAACCTCGGCTAGAGCAAAAGCCTTGCGGACCACCTCGGTCGTGGCTGGCGGATAATGAATCGAAGTCGTCCACTTAGTAATCGGCTTAAACATACCCACCACGTCAATAACCTGATGTGACTCTTTATGTAAACGACTTAAACTGCCTTGACCGGTAATGGCCACTAAAGGCACTTTGTCCATATGAGCGTCAGCTACCCCGGTAACCAAATTAGTTGCACCTGGTCCTAAGGTCGACAGACACACACCCGCCCTTCCGGTTAGCCGACCATACACGTTGGCCATAAAAGCCGCGCCGAGCTCATGGCGGGTAGGAATAAATTTAATATCAGAAGAGTCTAATGAAAACAGAAGGTCTTCATTCTCTTCGCCCGGTACGCCGAAGACGTACTGAACTTCTTCATTTTCCAAACATTTTACGACTAGATCTGAAGTTTTCATATCTTAACGCAAACGGAGACGATTACTTTATGAAGTCTCGCCTCCGTTTACAAAAAAAACAATTACTTATTTACCTTTTTTACCGTCTTGGCCGTAGCCATCGCAAGTACAATTTCCTAAAAGGCATGAGTACTTATGAACCGGGCCACCTTTTCGACCATATTTAGAATCAATTGAGTAGTATGGTGCTCCCATATGCATAATGGTTAAAGCGGCTGCCAATATTAGTAATGGGAATTCAAAGCCATTATTCGCTGCGAAAAATCCATTCTTTAAATGCACCATGATTATAATGATAATAAACTCGATTGCTACTAACAAAGCAGCAAAACTTGTCATAAAGCCTAAAACAAAAGCTAGTCCACCTACCGTTTCAATTAATGCAACGATCACAGCCAGAGTCATACCGGCACCACCAAAAACTTGTTCCATAAACCCGGCCGTACCCTCCAAGCCAAATCCACCAAACCAACCAAATAACTTTTGGGTTCCGTGAGCAAAAAGAATAACTCCAACTACAATACGTAGTAAGCTAGTAGAGGGCAGATGAGTGCCATTTTTACACCCTTTACAAAATGTCATATTCATTAATTTTTTCACAGTATCACCTCCTTGGAAAATAACTTCATAGTACCCAAATATTACCAATAATTATTGCCTTAAGCAAGGCACTTGCCTGCTTAGCAGGCATATTATAAAATATAATAACTATCTAATTAATATCGAATTTAACTTAATTATGTTCAAAAATCGAACCCTATTTAGTGTAATGGCATTTTCTGTTTTCTTAACAGGCTGCTTTCATCAAGCTCCGGTGGTCGACAATACAGCTGGCAACGTTGATGGTCAGCTCGCCCCTGACTCGAGTCCGGCTATAAGTGTAGTCGACCAGTCAGTAGTAGAAAACCAAGTAACCATTAATCGCGTGTCTACCGACCGGCCAAGCTGGTTAGTTATCCATGCCGACGCCAATGGAACGCCAGGCGTGGCTATCGGACAAACTTCAGTTCGCGCTGGAGAAACTGTAAATGTGATCGTCGATA
>CAXGXT010000026.1:0-6349 GCA_964013765.1 uncultured bacterium
AATGTTTCATAGCAGTAACTGTATTATCCAACTTACCAATATTCTCCTTACCAATCTTTGGCATAAGGAGTGGGGGATGTGGCGTAATAGCGGCAAAAACTAAAGGCATACGAATTTCTATTTACTCTATGACTGGCCCTAAGGCATGTAGCTCTAAGGCCTCTTGGCTAGTAACAAGAATACTACTCCAATCGTATCCTAAAGCAAGGAAAGCCTGTTCGGAGGCTATCGGTCGGCGTCGAGAACCTGAAATTACGTAAACATCAATACCGCCTTCTGCCATGACCAATTCACCATCTTTAAATAATACTGGGCTGCCTGAATCATATCTTTCTATCTCATCTGCTCTCACTGAAGACACAACACTATTAGGAAAATTTGATTCTAATATTTCGGGTGACAAAATTATACGCTTAACATTTTCCTGAACGTAATAGAGTATAGTATCTTCAACATTTCTGACCACGGTCCCGGATGGATAAATACTTTCTAGGGTAATTGGAGTACCAATACGATGCGTGTAAACTTCATCTTTTTCGACCGGTATTATTTCTTCAACACTAAATCCAATATTCCTAAAGGCCTCCATAGAAACTATTGGGCGGAGCGTGTCATCAACTAGTAAAAATATTCCGCCTTCCGGTTCGCGAAGTAATGAATAGTTTGGAAATTTTAAGGGTTGTCCTTCTTCGTATTTATCTAGATCGCTCTCTTCGACCACCAATATTTTATCTGGATTAAAACGTGACAATAAAACCGTGTACGAGTTGATTGGTCGCCGGAGACCATGCTGAATAAACCAAACCGCTGGACTACTAGTAGTTTTAATCAAAGTTCCGTCTGGGTGAGTACGTTCCCAGTATCTTTGCCACAACCTCCAAAAGCTTTGATTCCCGGAAATATGAGGAGTGTAATTATATAAATTGGCTGTAGCTTGATTTACTGGACTAATAAAACTTCCGTCAACACGACTAGCTCTGCCAACAGCATAATTATATGCCAAAGGATTATTTATATATTTACGATTAATTGCTCCAAGATAGTGGACTTGTTTACCAAAACCAATAAAGTCGGCTAAGTCTGGGTTACTAGAACTACAAGAATCACAAAGCGCATAGCCGGTAGCCCAATCTAAATTATGTTTACTAGGCGAGGCACTCTCGATCAAGCTTTGTTCTTTTTGGAGAACAGTCAAAATAACTTTGGGCGATATTTGATGTGCCAAGGCAGCCCGATGAATTATCTCGGAAGCCCAGCGTAATTGACCATGGAAATCTTTGAAATAGCTATTCCCTAAGCTACTACCGTGTTCAATCAAAAACTTTTGAATATCAGCTAAATCTAATGACCCATAATCAGTCAGCTCGTCATCAGTAATAATAAAATCTGGATTAAAAAGCCGCCCAGCCATAGCAGACAAGGGGGTGACCAGAATAAATAAAAATAAAACTATTACTAAGCTTTTCCGCATTTTAATTTATTATTTACTTGGTAAATTATACCACACAAATAGGGCTCCTAATTGCCTTAGAGAGCTAATTTTGATAACATTTAAGCCATGAACATTCTTGGTGTACGCGTCGACAACCTTCCCCAACCAAAGCTTAGGCAAGAACTAAATAACTATTTAAAGTCTAACCGTAGCCACTTGATAATTACTCCCAATCCAGAAATTATTGTTGCTGCTAACCGGGACGAAAGCTATAAAAATATTTTAAATAAGTCTGACTTATCGATACCCGATGGAAAAGGCCTAACTATTGCCAGCCGTTTTCTTTTCAAACAGAAACTACATCGTACACCCGGAGTGAATCTTATGCTTATGATTCTAAGCGAGGCAGTTCAGAATAATAAAAGTATATTTTTATTGGGCGGCAGGGGAGATACCGCTAAAAACTTAAAAAACATTTTAGAAAAGAAATTTCCAGGTCTAAATATCGTCGGAGCGGAAAGCGGAGGAGATATACCAAATCCTGAATCAGTCGACCCGGCATTAATAAAAAAAATAAAAGACTCACAGGCCAACATACTTTTTGTGGCCTTTGGTCACGGACTTCAAGAAAAATTTTTGCACCACTACTTACCAGAATTTAGTTCGGTCCAAATCGGTATTGGGGTGGGTGGAGCATTTGATTTCTTAACTGGCAACGTGGCCCGGGCTCCAAAAGTAATCCAAAAATTAGGATTCGAATGGTTATTCAGATTTATCCGCCAACCGTGGCGATGGCGCCGCATAATCAATGCTTTAATAATTTTCCCATTCTTAATTATCACCAAAGGCTCAATAAACTCTAAACCAAACGAAAATAATGCCTAAAACAAAAAAAGTAATTACCCGTTTTGCGCCAAGCCCAACTGGCGATTTACATATTGGAGGACTAAGAACAGCCCTTTATAATTATTTATACGCCAAAAAAGAAAACGGTAAATTTTTAATTAGAATTGAGGATACCGACCAAACCAGATTGGTAAAAAATGCCAAAACAGATATTCTCCACACCCTTAATCAACTAAACATTAAGACACCCGAAGAAATCATTCACCAATCGAATCGAATAAACATTTACTTAGATGCGGCCGAGAATTTAATTAAAAACGATAAAGCCTACTACTGCTTTTGTACGGCCGAGCGTTTAGATAAACTTAGAGCCGACCAAAAAGCAAAAAAACTACCCCCTAGATACGACCGGTTGTGTAGAAATCTAAAAAGGTGGGAAATAGATAAAAGGATAGAAGCCAAAAATAGATATATTATTAGGCTTAAAGTTCCGGAAAGTGGAAATATTAGTTTTAAAGATACCGTCCGCAAACAAGTTGAATTTGACCTAAGCACAATCGATGATCAAGTCCTAATTAAATCGGATGGCTTTCCAACTTATCACTTAGCTTCGGTAGTCGACGATCACAACCAAGAAGTTACACACGTAATCCGCGGCGAAGAATGGCTTCCTTCCACCGCTAAACATATATTACTTTACCAAGGATTTGATTGGCCGATTCCAAAATTTGTTCATTTACCATTAATGCTTAACCCTGACGGTGGCAAACTGTCTAAGCGTCATGCGGCAGTTAGCGTAAAAGACTATATTGACCAAGGTTATCTGCCAGAAGCCTTGCTTAACTTTTTATTCTTGCAGGGCTGGAACCCAGGAGATAATCGAGAGGTTTTTTCTTTAGCCGATATGGAAAAAATATTTGATCTCGAGCATATAAATAAATCTGGAGCTATCTTTGATTTACAAAAACTTGATTGGTTTAACGGCGAATATCTACGTAAAAAACCGCTAGGTAAGTTGATAACTTTATGTCAAGCACAGTTTGTGCAAAAACTGGGGAAAAGTCCTGAGCCTGAATTACTTAAAAAAATTGTAACTATTGAACAATCACGCCTAAAGAAGGTTTCGGACATACTTGATCATAAATTTTACTTTGAACTGTCTGGTTATGACCCCAAAATTTTAGTATGGAAAAAGTCTAATACTAATGAAACTAAACAAAAGTTAAGTGTACTAATAGATTATATTACAGATTTAAAAACAACTGACTTTACAATCGAAAAACTTGAAACCAATATTATGAAACTTATTGAGGATAAAAAATTAGGAACGGGAGATACGCTTTGGCCGATGCGCGTAGCCTTAACCGGTTTAGAAAAATCTCCAGGACCTTTCGAAATGGCCTGGGTTTTAGGTAAAGATGAGACTTTAAGTAGGTTAAAAAATGCGGTCGGAAAAATTTAATCAATACGAAAGCTGTTATTTAATACAAACAAACTGAGTGCCTGGCATAAACGTAAGTGCTAAAGCTCTGACTAGATAATATTTTTTAGCTAGTTTTACAACCTGTCTTTTCCAGATCGCTTGTTTCATAATTTTTTCTGGCTCAAGTAAATCAAACTGGTTATATATTTTACTATAACCCATTTTCTTAAAATATTGATTAAGTTGAAAATAATTGAATTGATGAAAATCAATGCCATGTTCCATAATATCGCTATACTCTCTTTCTTATACTATACCTTAAAAAGTTAGGCATCCACCCATACAACGGAAGATGATACTCTCCGGACCTAAAACTAAATTTATTCGTTGAGCTAAAATATAAAATCCCACCAGGCTTTAAAGCCTTCCAAATATTATCAAGACCTTGCTTCCAAAACTCTACATGCTCAAATACAGAAAAAGCGATTACTATATCATACTTTTCTGTTCCCAAATCAGTATCTTCTATGTTAGCTAGTTGAAACCTGGGCTCAACTCCCAATTTTTGAGAATACTTTCTAGCATAATCGATAAATTGTTTACTTATATCAATTCCACGACAAGACAGTCCCCGCATATTACAAAAAGTAGTAAACCAGCCGGTACCACTCCCAACCTCCAATATTTCAGTCTCCGGATCCAGTGTTTTAAATTTATGGATGATGGATAAGTATTGGTCTACATGTAATTTAATTTGTTCACTATTATCAATATTTTTTTGCTCCTCAAGAAATTTTGCCATTCGCTCAAAACCTTCGTGATGAATTCTCATAATTATTCCATTTTACTTATTAATTGAAGTAACTATAGTACCACAATTGAATACTTCGTAGAGAACCAGAAAATTATGGTATAATTTTGTTTATGCTAAAACAAAAATCAACTCGAATTATTTCCGCAATCCTTTTTGGGTTGCTTATTTTTATTGGTTTTGGGAATGCTCAAGACACTAATGCTCAGACGGTTGGTGACCTTAACAATCAAATTGGGGACAAACAAGAAGAAATTAGTAAACTTGAGCAAGAGATTAAAGCTTTTAACCAACAAATTAAGTCTAAACAATCTGAAACTACTAGTCTAAAAAACCAAATTGCTATTTTGGGTAACCAGTTGGCCAGGCTAGAACTAGATGTACAGGCTACGCAGCTAAAAATAGAGCAAACCAAACTTTCGATTCAAAGTTTAAATCTGCAAATTCAGGAGAACGAAGATAAAATTGCCGACTCAAAAGAAAAAATCGGGGTAATACTACGGCGCATATATTTAGCTGACCAAGTTAGCCATTTGGAGGCACTTTTACTAAACGAATCATTGGCGGATTTTTTCGATGAGCTAAAAAGACTGTCCGATATCCAAGGAGAGCTTCAGCAAAGTTTAACGGAACTAAAATCTTTAAAGGTAGAACTTGAAAATAATTTAAAAAGCTTAGATGAGCAGCTAACCCAAGAAGAATATTTAAAGAAAGATTTACTCAGCGAAAAATCTGAAATTGATGAACGGCGTACTGCCCAACAAATTCTTTTGGCCCAAAACGAACTCTCAACCAAACAGTTCCAGGGATACCGTTACCAACTACAGCTCGAGGAGCAAAAACTAAATTCTGAAATTATAACCATTGAACGGCAGATACGAGAAGAATTAAAACGACGTGAAGAGGCCGAAAGGTTTAGAGAGTTTGGACCGGCCCGTTTATCATGGCCAGTTGACCCAAGTCGGGGTATAACCGCTTATTTCCGAGATCCAGATTACCCATTCCGATATTTATTCGAACACTCAGCCATCGACGTTCGGGCCTACCAAGGATCACCCCTGAAGGCCTCGGAAAGTGGGTATGTTGCTCGAGTTAGAGACGGAGGTGCTAAAGGTTATAGTTATATTATGCTCATCCATAACGACGGCCTGGCCACAGTTTATGGGCACGTTTCAAGTATTCAAGTTAGAACTGATGATTTTGTTACCAGGGGTCAAGTAATAGGTCTCAGTGGGGGAGCACCAGGAACCCCGGGTGCTGGGCCTTTTTCTACCGGACCCCATCTACACTACGAAGTACGTCTAAACGGAATACCAGTAAACCCATTACAGTACTTACCCTAAATTCAAGCCGTACCATGCCAGAATTCTTAAAAAAAATTATAAGTGCGAGTTTACTTATATTTGGAGCAGCCGGTCTAATTTTTTTCTATCTATATTACGATCGACTAGGTAAGCTTGGTGAAGCGTCGTTAACTTTAGGGCCAATTCTAGCTATAATTGCCGGAGCAGTAATTATTTTAACTAAAAACCAACGCAAATTAAGACATCTAAGGAAAAACCAAGAGGATGAAAAATCTGTTACACTTAACTATGTTCTAAGCCTAAAACACGACCTAATGGCCTGGGGTACTGGATTTATTGTGTTAATTATGCCACTATTATCAGGTAATAAATTAGATGGAGGAGATGCTGTATCGGCCGGGGTAGTAATAGTTTCCATGTACTTCCTAAAGAGTCTTTACTGGCGGAATTTTTAACTATACTAAATGTCTAAAAAGCTTTAATTTTAACAGGAAAATTAGAGGGAGCATATTTTTCAGCATTATCTAATAAAT
>CAXGXT010000027.1:0-6290 GCA_964013765.1 uncultured bacterium
TTAAGTTGGTTCGACTTGGATTAAACCACTCCCCGGCTAGAACGTTGGGGAGTTTCTTTTTTGACAAAAAAAATACCTATGCATAAAATGTTTACATCGTAATGAGGGGCAAGTTCCGCTCATTTTTTGTTTGCTCTTGAATATCTTGGAGATACCTACTATGAACAACACTCAAATGGGTAGCCTCACCGTACTTATTATCATCGTCACTGCATGCCTATTATCCGGAGCTTTTTCTGGAACAGAGAACAAATACTTTTACTGGACTGGACACGAACATTGGATCATTAGTGATACCAATGTTGTTGTCCATGATATGGCCGAAGGGAAACGAATTCCTCAGGGCTTTTCCTTGGCCTCAGTCATACGTACCATCAAACAAGATGGAAAAATCAAGTACGTACTATGTAGGCCCGATCATTTCGAAAAAAAATCGAAGCGATTCCTATGGAGAATCCAAATAATGTATAAAAATTCCAGAAAATCTCCAAGCTTAAGGCCGGGGGATATCGTCCAGTTCTTAACAATACTTCGTGAAGATCTGGAATATGAAGAACACATTATTCGTAAAATCGGAACCCTTCGATTGCCTAAAGATACAAGAATTGTCCCCACTCACCTCCTGCAGACAAAAAGTCAGTAGGAGGTATTTTTATTCCTTCATTTCTTTCGACCGCAGCAACCTATGATATGTTATCGCAAACCGATGCGCTTCGTCACGAATCCTTTGAATAAGTTTTATGGCTCCGTTTTCTTTAGGAATCTTTACCGAATACTTCCGGCCAGGTAAAAAAATCTCTTCTTCTTTCTTGGCCAACGCCGCCACGGGCAGCATAATTCCCAACTCCCTCAACGCGCGCAAGGCCGCCGATAGCTGTGGCTTTCCTCCATCCACAATCACCAAGTCCGGCATGGTAGCTTTTTCTTTAACTAATCTATAATATCTGCGATACACAACTTCTTTCATAGAGTCGTAATCGGACTGTCCTCGAACCCATTTTATTTTAAACTTTCGATAATTATCTTTGTCTGGCTCGCCATCGTGAAAATAAACCATAGACCCGACGGTATTTGTGGCACCTAGATTTGAAATATCAAACATCTCTATTCGACGGGGTAAAGTAGGTAAGCTCAAAGATTTTTGTAAAGCTAATAGGTCGGGCTGGCCGCGACTAATACTTATCATTAAATTCTCTTGCAAAAGCTTTAGTAGCTTTTTTTTGTTTCCGGCTTTCGGAATAGTAATTTTTACCTTATGGCCGGCCAGCTTACTTAAATATTTTTCAATCAACGACTGATCCGTCAAAGGATCGGTCAATATTACTTCTTCGGGAATTTCTTTATTCTCGTAATAATATTGTTTTATAAAATCTGCTAAGTCTGTATTTCGACTTAATTTATATTCTCGCCGGTCAGATATTATACCTTTGGTTAAACTAAACAATTGTACTACTAAGGATTTTCGCGTAGTCATGGCCGCGACTACATCTTGTTGGAAAGTTCTTGTAAACTTTAAAAGTTGTTTGTCGGCAATATTGCGTAAAGCTTCCAATTGATCACGGCGAACCTTAGCTGCTCCATAATCTTTATTTTTTGAAGCTTCTTCCATTTCTACTTCCAACTGTTTCTCAAGTTCTTTATTTTTACCTTTCAGAAGCAACTCAGCTTTATTAATCCGCTCAGCATATTCGCCAGGACTTACCCTAAAACCGCTGCTGTCAGACAAGTTATGTAACCGACACAGTAAACAGGATCTATTGGTGGCATGGCGACACATACGCAACTGAAAAAGCTTGTTGGCCAGCCATAAAGTTTGCCGACGAGATAAGGCAGCAGCATACGGTCCATACACACGATCATTTTTAGTCACTGCTCGTACAGTTTCTAATCTTGGATAATCCTCTTTGGTAATCTTAATATATGCGTAACGCTCACCACCTTTGAATTGGACATTGTACTGTGGTTGATGATGTTGGATCAATTTAGCCTCAGTTAACAAGGCATCTAACTCGGAACTAGTTACCACAAAGTCAACATTGGCTATTCGGCTAACCAATTCGCGAGTTTTAACATCGAATGGTTTTTTTTGAAAATAAGAAGCTACTCGTTTCTTTAAATTCTTTGCTTTGCCAATATATAACAACTTCCCCTCTTCATCTTTAAAGAAGTAACAGCCAGGTTTAGTTGGTATGTTTTTGGGCTTAAACGACATTTACTTTTTTAAGATTTTTTGTAGGTACTGCCCAGTGTAACTCCACTTAGAACTCTTGGCGATTCGTTCGGGGGTACCTTCGGCAATCACTCGTCCGCCCCCTTCGCCACCCTCAGGACCTAAATCGATCACCCAGTCAGCACTTTTTACTACATCCAAGTTATGTTCGATAACCACTACTGAATTACCTTTCTCGACTAACCGATCAATTATTTTAAGAAGACGTTGCACGTCCGCAAAGTGTAAACCAGTAGTCGGCTCATCCAAAATATACATGGCATCCCCACCTCTTCGCGATAGTTCACTACTTAATTTTATCCGCTGGGCTTCACCACCGGATAATGTTGTCGAGGACTGACCCAAACGAACATATCCTAGACCAATTTCGGAAAGTACTTGTAGTTTATTTTTTACAGAAGGAATAGACTTAAAAAATACGTGTGCTTCTTCGACTGTCATGTCCAAAACTTGGGCTATATTTTTACCTTTATAAGTTACGGCCAAAGTTTCTTCATTGTATCGCTTGCCTTGACACTGTTCACATTCAACATATACATCTGGTAAAAAGTGCATCTCAATTTTTTTAACCCCATCACCTTCACATTCTTCACAGCGCCCACCCGAAACATTGAACGAGAATCGACCAGGCTTATACCCCCGAACCTTAGCTTCTTTGGTCATGCTAAATAACTCTCGAATATGAGTAAACGCACCAGTATAAGTTACTGGGTTCGAGCGTGGCGTCCGCCCAATCGGAGACTGGTCAACAATAATTACTTTTTCCAAACGCCCATGTCCACTTATTTTTCGGTGCAGCCCAGGGCGAGCATTACCGACGTGTAAAACTTTGTGCAAAGCCTTGTACATTATTTCATTAACTAAGGTACTCTTTCCCGAACCAGAAACTCCGGTCACGCAAGTAAAAACCTTTAAAGGAAACTTAACCGTTAAATCCTTGAGATTATGTTCGGCCGCGCCTTCGATAGTTAAATAATCAAAAGCTTTACGTCTTTCGTCTGGAATCGGAATATATTCCTTGCCCGACAAGTAAGCTCCGGTTAAAGATTTTTTATCACGTTTAATCCCAGCCGGCGCCCCAGCATAAACTACCTCGCCTCCGTGAATACCGGCGCCGGGGCCAAGGTCGAGTAAATAATCGGCTTGAAGCATTGTTTCCTCGTCATGCTCTACGACCAACACTGTATTACGAAGATCACGCAATTTTTTTAAGGTAGTAATTAGCTTTCGATTATCGCGTTGATGCAAACCGATCGACGGTTCATCCAAAATATATAAAACCCCGCGTAGCTCCGAACCAATCTGGGTAGCCAGCCTAATTCGCTGACCTTCTCCGCCCGATAAAGTCCTTGCCGATCGAGACAAAGTTAAGTAATCCAAACCAACATCTACTAAAAAACTAAGCCGCTTTCCAATTTCTCTAAGAATGGGTTTAGCAATTTCTGCGTTTTGTTTAGATAATTTTAATTTCTTAAAAAATTCGCTTAGAGCCCCTATGGACATTTCGGTAATATCATAAATTCCTTTGTCTCCAACCGTGACCGACAAGGCCACAGGCTTTAACCTTTGCCCTGAACAATCTGGACACTCTACGTCACGAATAAATTTCGACATTTCGTCACGCCGACCGTCGGAATCAGTTTGTTTGTACATCCGCTCGAGCTGTGGGATAACCCCTTCAAACTTTCTACCCCAACCAGATTCGTCTTCAGGAGTACCATGCAAAACTATATGACGAGATCCATCAGACAGATCGCACCACGGCGTATATAAATCAAAATCATAAGTATCTGCTACGCGTTCCATATAATGTCGTCGCCAGCCTTCACGGAGATTTCGCCAAGGTTTGATTGCTCCGTCAGCCATACATAAAGTTTTGTCTGGCACAACCAAATCTGGATCGAACTCTTGCTTAACCCCTAGACCATGACAAGTTTCACAAGCACCGAAAGGTGAGTTAAATGAAAATAAACGTGGTTCTAGTTCAGGCAAGTTAATTCCGCAATCGGCACAAGCTGCGTATTGAGAGTACAACTTCTCAACGGCCTTTTTCTTTCCTGTTTTTTCAGTCACTGCTAAGACCATTCCTTTACCACGTTTTAAAGATGTCTCAACGGCTTCGCTAAGCCTTCCCCTATTCTCTTTAGTTAGGCTGAATCGATCAACAACCACTTCGATATCGTGCTTTACATAGCGCTTAAGCTTTAATTCTTTGGACTCATCAAGTCTAACCACCTCACCGTCCACGCGCACCCGACTATATCCTTCCTCATCGAGATCGGCAAACAGTTGTTCATACGTTCCTTTTTTACCACTAACTAAAGGCGCCAAAATTAATATTTGACCAGTCTTAATGTCTTTAATAATTGCTTGCACAATAGCGGCTGGAGACTGAGGTAAAATTGCTTTACCACACTGCGGACAGTGAGGATCTCCGGCTCGCGCGTACAAAAGTCTTAAGTAATCATAAATTTCGGTAATAGTTCCTACTGTCGAACGTGGATTTTTTGAAACTGTTTTTTGTTCAATAGAAATAGCTGGAGACAAACCCGAAATTGAATCAACGTCCGGCTTTTGCATAAGTCCTAAAAACTGCCGAGCGTAAGCCGACAAACTTTCCACGTACCGACGTTGACCTTCGGCATAAATAGTGTCGAACGCCAAAGTGGACTTACCTGAACCGGATAAGCCTGTAACCACCGTTAACTTATCAATCGGAATTTTTACATCAATCCCGCGCAAGTTATGTTCGCGCGCGCCGTGTACGGTTATGAATTCGTCTGAATTTTTTATTATTTTTTTAGGCATTATTTTTTTACTTGTTTTTTTAACTTCTCCCATTCAATTTTCATATACATAGCTTTTTCAAAATCAAGCGTCTCTGCTGCCGCCAACATTTCCTCTTCGAGCTCCACTATCTTGTCATGCAGATTATCGTCGTCCAAAACTCCCGCCCCATCGGATGATGGGGTCGGCGTCCGTACTACATCTTCTCGAGCTGCTAAATTCTTAACAATACTTTTTGGAGTAATTTTATGTTTCTTGTTGTGCTCTTGTTGCAGCTTACGTCGTCGATCCATTTCTTGAATTGCTTCTTTCATACCACCAGTTTCTTTGTCGGCATACAAAATAACTTTTGACTCAACGTTTCTGGCCGCTCGACCAGCAGTCTGAATTAAGCTTCGTTTGTTCCTTAAAAACCCTTCTTTGTCAGCATCGATAATTGCTACCAAGGCAACTTCTGGTAAATCTAAACCTTCTCGTAGCAAATTAATCCCGACCAAAACATCGATCTTTCCTTGCCTAAGTCTTTGAATAATTTCCGTGCGTTCCAAGGTATCAATTTCTGAATGCATATACTCAGATTTAATGCCTCGTTCTTGTAGGTATTCAGTTAACTCTTCGGCCATACGCTTTGTCAGCGTCGTGACAAGCGTTCTCCAGCCGTTTAATGTGACTTCCTTAATTTCACCCATCAAATCATCTAACTGCCCGGTAGAGCCTCTTATTTCGACTGGCGGATCGACTAGCCCAGTTGGTCTAATAATTTGTTCTACAACTTGTTTTGAGCGCTCTAGTTCATAATCTCCGGGCGTGGCCGATACATATATAGTCGAACCAATCCGGGTTTCAAATTCATTAAACTTTAAGGGACGATTGTCATAGGCACTTGGCAAACGAAATCCGTAATCAATCAAGGCTTGCTTACGCGATCTATCGCCATGATACATTCCTCCGATTTGAGGAACTGACTGATGACTCTCGTCGATAAATAAAAGCCAATCCTTACTAGCGTAATTAAAGAAATCAACTAAAGTGTAAGGTGGTGAGCCAGGATCTCGGCCATCGAAGTGACGAGAATAATTTTCAACGCCCTTGCAATAGCCAAGTTGCTCGATCATTTCTAAGTCGTAATTAGTCCTTTGTTCTATTCGGTGCGCTTCCAACGGCTTATCTTTATAAAATACTATTCGCTCGCGCATTTCTTCCCGAATTGATTTAAGAGCTTTAACCTGTTGCGCCTCGGGGATCACATAAGGTCGCGCCGGCCAAATCATTA
>CAXGXT010000028.1:0-6277 GCA_964013765.1 uncultured bacterium
AATTATTGGTTTTACTCTAGGAGCCGAAGCTTTGGCTGGAATGTTGGCTGGAAGTTTGGTCACCGGATTTTTACTGGCCGTGATTATGGCCAACGCCGGTGGCGCGTGGGACAATGCCAAGAAATATATTGAAGCCGGGAATCATGGTGGAAAAAATAGCGACGCACACAAGGCAGCCGTGGTCGGAGATACAGTTGGCGATCCGTTTAAAGATACTTCTGGTCCAGCTCTTAATATCTTGATTAAACTAATGACAATTGTGTCGTTGGTAATTGCACCGTTGTTGATTATTGGATAAATCACCCTTCGGGTGATCCCCCGTAGGGGGACTAATGACTATTGTGTCGTTGGTGATCGCTCCTCTATTGACTATAATTTAGTTTTTAAAGCACCTCTATTTATTTTGTTATTGCGGACTAGAGCCGGCCATATAACAAAATAAATAGAGGTGCTTTTTTGATAAAAAAAATTACACCGACGCAGTTCCGTACGTCGGTGTGTATGATAGAGTATTATTTTTCTAAATTACTCCTCTTCTCGAAATTAATCATTCAGACAAGTTCGAACCTACGTGGTTAGGATGAGGCAGGCTTATTAATCCAGAAAAGCATCGGGAAGTTCACCGTGCCATTCTAGTAACCAGTCGAGCTTAGCCAAAGTTGCTTCAAGGTCTCGAAATAATTTACTTCTTTCTAGGTGCATTTCGGCTTCCTTGGCTAATTTACTTCCATCTTCATCTAGTATAACCTGGCCGGTCACTTTAGGTAGGTCCACAATTACTAAGTGGAACGCCCTCTCAAGAAGGGTGACAACCTTTTTATTAACAGCTTCGGCATTTTTGATTTGTCCTTCAGTGTCTATTATTTCAAGGCGACATACTTTGTGCCATAAGGTTGATACCTGAAGTGAAAGTATGGCTAGTTTAAGGCTCGCTGGTCTATCTTTTACCTCGTCTATCCTTTCTAAAGTTTCCTTGCCAAGTTGGCGGGCGATGAATAAGGTTACTGTTGGCGTGGTTGACATGTGAAACTCCATCAGAGTTGGAGGGGACGTGTTGTGTGAGTGTGCGAAAGATCGTGATTTATTAAGATACAGTAGGACAGTTTTTTTGTCAATAATTTTAGAGATAGAAAAACACCGATACTAATCCTTTGTATCGGTGCTATGGGATGTCGTTTGAGTTGACTTCGAAGGTGTCGGGGTCGTCCCCAGAATTATTATCGCCTGGTGGGGCAGCGCCAGGTTGAGGCGGTAACTCCTGGGTTTCCCCCGGGTCAGGCTGAATAAAAGTATATGCATGCCAAGGTTCTGTTTCTTTCTCGCCCTTGCTATACATGTCCAATTTTAATTCGGCTCTAGCCAGGAAGTCCGTAGACATAAGCATAGCTTCCTTGGCAATAATTACCCACTGGGAGAAACATCTGTCGTATTCATCTCTTAAGAATTCAGCCACATCGTCAGCAAATCTAACTGCGTTTGTTAGGTCCCGATAAAAAGTTTCACTCAAATTTGAGTCGGGCGCTGGTTTGTATGGAACATAATACTCGCCGTCTACATCAAAGATTAGATTTGCCAAGTGAGCTCTGTGAGATAGCTGGGCAATCTTGATGGTCAAAGTTGATAAATCTATAAGGAATCTTCTGCGTACCCATTCTTCTCGTCTGGGTTTTATGGTATCAGCAGCTTCAATAAGTACGTTAGCTTGTTTCACTAATGTAGTGATTCCGGGTACTTTTTGCAGTATGCTCATAGTACAGTCTCCCGTTTTTTAGACATCCATATTAAAGTTCTAGAGTTTTGAAAAAGATCTCTCCGACGTTGGAGATTACAACCACGGCGGACTTTTGTCAATAAAAAAACCGACTACCCACGCAGTGCGGGGTAGCCAGGAATATGATCTCAGTATTCAGGGTCATCGTCATCCGTAAGCCTTAAGCTAATGCCGGAGTTTGATCCGCGGTTTGGGTCGGGACTAACTCCTGCTTCATGATCTTTTAAGTGAAATTTTATCCCACTTTCATGACTAGCATCATTTAAGTCTAGACCAAGTTCGATGACTACACTACCGGAATCTTGACTGTCATCAAGGTGTACTTTAGTGTCTGAGCCGTCATCGGATGAACTAATTGAATCACCGAAACAAAAATCAGTTAAGGTTGGCGGCCCGGACTCAGTATCAGCACAAGCCATATCGCCCGGCAAAAGATCAGAAACGCTATCAAGATTAAGCGTAGGGTTATCCGTGAAGACTATAACATCAGATTTTGTTTCTTCGTCGGCGGATTCAATTGTTTCAGGGTCAATAATTCCACTCATGGCTTTGGCACCTCAAATATTTTTTCGAACAGTTATAGAGAACAAAGTAGCTCCAAGCTACTTTAGGATAATACGTTTCCGGTAAAAGACAGTCAACCGTTGACGGAGAAGCGTTTTTGTGGTAGGATCCGATAATATTATTATTGACTATCTTAATGAAAGTATCTACAAACAAGACGACCAAAGGCCTGGCCGAAGTGACAGTTGAATTAACTGTCGAAGAATATAAGCCTTTTTTAGAACAAGCTGCTAAAGAAATTTCTAAATCTCAAAAGATCCCCGGTTTTCGTCCGGGCAATGCTCCTCTTGATTTAGTTATTAAGCAAGTCGGCGAACCAGCTGTCTGGGAAGCTGCTCTAGAGCCGGCTATCCAAAAAACTTTTATGAAGGCAGTTACTCAAGAGAAAATATTAACGGTTGGTTCACCAAAGATCGATGTTAGTAAGCTAGCTCCAGGCAATCCAGTGGTCTACAAAGCTACGGTTAGCCTTTTGCCCGAAGTAAAACTCGGTAATTTAGACGAACTTAAGGCCGAGCGAAAACCAGCCACAATTGATGAGACTCAGATAGACAAATCAATTCAGGATTTACGAAAGTCACGCAGCCAGCAAGTATTGGCCGACCGGCCAGCCAAAATGGGCGACAAAGTAGAAATTAATTACGAACTTTTTGTAGATAAAGTTTCGGTAGACGGCGGTGCCGGGAAGAAAGTAGAAGTTATGCTCGGCGACAAAATGATGGTGCCGGGCTTTGAAGAAGCTTTGGTTGGAGTAAAGAAAGACGACAAAAAAGAATTTACCGTTACTTTTCCCGAAAGTTATCATGCTAAAAACATTGCCGGCAAGCCTGGGACTTTTAAGGTAGAAGTCTTGGCTGTGCACGAAGTTACTTTGCCCGAAGTCGACGACAAGTTGGCTCAAGGCTTTGGCATGAAGGACTTAGCCGATTTAAAGTCTAAGTTGTCCGAAAATTTAAAGTCCGAAGCCGAACGAAAAGAACTTCACCGACTGGAAGAAGATGTAATCGAACAGCTATTAAAGATTTCAACCTTTGGTGAAATTCCTGATTTGTTAATCAACAGCGAAGCCAAGAAAATGCAGGGTGAACTAGAGCAGCAAGTGGCTAGTCAAGGGATAAAGTTTGAAGATTATTTAACTCATATTAAAAAATCCTCGGCCGATTTATTGCTGGATTTTGCCGGACCGGCGTTAAATAGGGTAAAAACTTCTTTAGCTTTTCGACAAATAGCCGATGACCAAGATATTAAGGCTAGTGAAGAAGAAATCGACGAGGAACTAAAACGAACTGCAGAAATGATGAAAGATAATCCCGAAGCTAAAGTGCAAATTGAAAGTTTGGCTTACCGTGGATATATTAGAAATATTATTGCAACCAGAAAAGTAATGGATTGGGTGGTGACCAAAGCAGCTGGACCAAAGTCAGAAGCTGAAAAACCATCAGCAATTATTCGTCCGTGACATTACGTCATCCTGAGCGCAGCGAAGGATCTCACGCAGCAGCTCATTTATAATCATGAGATCCTTCGGTCGCCTTTGCTCCCTCAGGATGACAATGTGCGGCTTTTTTTATTCCACGGAACGCGATACACTATCATTATTATGGCAAAACAAAAAACTTTAATTGGTAAACACGTCTCGGCGGCTGGAGGTCTCGAAAAAGCTCCAGCGCGCGCGGCCGCCATTGGCTGCGAATGTTTTCAGCTGTTTACTCGCTCTCCGATGGGCGGACAGCCTAAACCAATTGATAAAGAAACTCAAAAATTATTTAGTGAAGAATGTAAAAAACATAAGCAAGCTAATGTTTATGTACACACTCCTTACTTTATAAATTTTGCTTCGACCAACAAGCGTATTTATAAAGGTAGTATTGAGATTGTTCGCAGCGAACTAGAACGAGCCAGCCAAATTAGTGCTAAAGCAGTTATGACTCACCTTGGCAGTGCCAAGGATCACGACGACGAGACCGCAGCCGCCAAACAAGTGGCCCAAAGTATTGCCGCCATCGTGAAAGGCTACAAAGGTTCTAGCCAAATGTTGTTAGAAATTTCAGCTGGTTCGGGTAAAGTAATTGGTGATACTTTCGAAGAGGTTGCTACTATTTTAAAAACACCGGGTGTAAAGAATAAAAACGTTGGCGTTTGTTTTGATACGGCTCATGCCTTTGCTTCGGGTTACGACTTACGAACCAAAAAAGACGTCGACGACACTTTTAAAAAGTTTGATAAAGCCATTGGTCTAAAAAATTTAGTTTTAATCCATGCTAACGATAGTCGAGTAGATTTTGATAGCCACGTAGACCGCCACTGGCATATTGGTAAAGGTAAGATTGGTTTAGCCGGTTTTAAGCAAATTGTGGTTTGGGCCAAAAAAATTGGGGCTGATTTGATTCTAGAAACTCCGGAGGAAAATATGGATAAGAAGAATATTAATGTTTTAAAGAAACTAAGAAACAATATATAATTTGTCATCTCGAGCGAAGTCGAGAGATCTTCCAACGCTGGAAGATCTCTCCGCTCCGTGACCTGATGGTCACTCCGGTCGAGATGACAGTAAAAATATGAAAATTGCTATCATCTCTGACTCACACGACAACTTACCAAATATCTATAAAGCTATTGAATATTTAGGTAAGCAAAATATTGAACATATGATTCATTGCGGCGATGTATGCGCACCAGCGGTACTGCGGGAGTTCGGAGAAAAATTTAAAGGCGAGATTCATGTTTGTTTTGGAAATGTAGACGGTGATCAAAAAAAAGACAGAGAGATCGCGGCCGGCTTGTCAAACATAACTATTCACGGAGATCAGGGTGAAGTAGAATTGGACGGGCTGAAACTCGGTTTTATTCATTACCCAGACAAGGCCAGAGAGATGGCCCAAGATTCTGGAGAAGAAAACTTTGATTTTGTTTTTTACGGACACGACCACAAAGCATGGGAAGAAAAAGTTGGACAGACAACCTTATTAAACCCAGGAACTTTGGCTGGGCTTTTCGCCAAACCCACTTTTGCAATTTTGGATACTGAAAATAAAACAGCTGAGATGATTATGGTCGAGAAGTTGTGGGCCAAAGAGAAATAAATAATATTGACAAAATCCAACCAGCCTCCTAGGGTACTAGTAGGTCTTTTTATTTCCGTAAACAAACTCGAACGAGGGCAAAGTAATGATCGACTGGATTTTGGATCTCGGAGTTGCGTGGAAGATTGTTATTTCTGTAGTAGTTGCAGTAGCAGCAGCTTGGTATGTTGGTGCAATATGTATTAATGCGCAGTTTAGAGAGGAAATGAAAAAGGAGTTGAGAGGTAAGAAGTCAGATAGAGGAAGGTGGCCGGTTTGGCAAGCGTTGCTCACCTTAGTGATTGTTTTCGTAATCACACTGATTGGCTTAATGCCAGACGTAATGGCCAGGTTGGTCATGGGCATTGTCGCGTTGATTGTTGCATTACCTGAATTAACAGTCAGGGAGTATAAGGCTATTCATTGGCCCGCAATGTATGGTGCGCTAATGGGAGGTGTTCCAACATTTCTTCTTTTCTTTTGCCCCTTCTACTGTCTCAGAAATGACAAGTCTGCCACGAATGTGGTTACCGGTCTGTTTCTGTTTTTTTACAGTATGTTCCATACCTCGTTTTACGTTTTTGCTTATTACCTGATTTTGCATATCGAATACCATAGCGAAGCCGAACAGGTAGTGGCCTACCTTAGCTGGTAGACTTTCAATGACGACAAAAGGTCTTGGTCCTTTCCTATTAAGTTAGGGGATCAAGGCCAGTTTTTTTATTTATTTAGCCTTTTTATACCCTTTATTAATTAAAGGCCTTGACAAATCTATTTATATATGCTAAAGTGACTAGTCAAAAAGAAAAATAAAGAGCTAATATAAACAAAAAACAGCCTCTTTTTGGCCGTTTTTTGTGCTTTTTTACAAGCTATTCAC
>CAXGXT010000029.1:0-6159 GCA_964013765.1 uncultured bacterium
CGTGGCCACCAACATGGCTGGTCGAGGTGTCGACATTAAGTTGGGAGGAGATCCATATGACGCGGCCGAGGAGGAGAAAGTAAAAGCAGCTGGCGGGTTGCACGTGGTCGGTACCGAGCGACACGAAGCGCGGCGAATAGACAATCAGTTGCGTGGACGTTCGGGACGGCAAGGTGACCCGGGGAGTACTCAGTTTTATGTATCTATGGACGATGATTTAATGCGGATTTTTGGAGCGACTGATCGGGTTAAAAAAATTATGGGTACCCTCAAGGTTCCAGAGGATGTACCAATTGAACACAAGATGGTTTCCCGGTCATTAGAAACTGCTCAGAAAAAAGTTGAAGGAAATAATTTTGATGTTCGTAAGCATCTAGTTGATTACGATAACGTTGTAAACCGTCATCGTGAAACTATTTACAAAAGGCGTCTTGATATTTTAAAGAATAAAAATAACAAGGACGAAGTCTTAGACATGATTGATGGTGAAATTTCAGCTGTGGTTAATGTACATACGGCTGGTGAAGATCATAAAGCCTGGGATATAAAAGAAATATATGAGGTTGTTAATACAATTTTTCCACTCGAGCAAAATTTTGAAAAAGGTCTTGAGTTAATACGTGATAAGACTTCAGTTGGGCAAGTGGATGATAGTCGTAAGAAAATACTTGAGTATACTCAAAAATTAGCTCAGGACGCATACGAAAAATTAGAAGAGGAATCTGACCAGAAATTAGGTTCACCTGATGCATTGCGGAAAATTGAACAGGGCATGATGCTACGTACTATAGATATGCTTTGGGTAGATCACCTTGACGCTATGCAATCATTAAGGACAGGAATTGGGTTGCGTGGATACGGACAGCGTGATCCTTTGGTTGAATACAAAAAAGAAGCCTTACGAATGTTTCAGGAATTAGAAGGTTTAATTAATAAACAAGTAGTTTATAGTATTTTTAAAGTTGGTGACGCTCAGGCTTTGGCGCCAGACATTATGCAAGCCGGAAATATACAGATGTCAGCTCCGGCTAAAACTATGAAGTCGGGGACGCCTGGACCGTTATCAGTCGCTTCAGCTCCTGGCGGGCAAGCCGGCAATCAAGCCGCTAGTGAAGTTGGGGCCGACCAAGCCAAAGAAGTTGCTTCACGTGAGATTAAGTCTAACGTAGATGATTCCCAAACTCATTTCGACGGCCAACGTGTAGGGCGCAACGACGCGTGTCCTTGTGGAAGTGGTAAGAAGTTTAAGAAGTGTCATGGCGCGTAATTAAGGGCGTAGTATAGTAAAAATATGGATTCAGACATTAGACAATTAGTTAAGGAAGTTCTAGAAAAAGGTTACCTAATGAGCTTGGCTACTGCGGACGATAAAGGAGTTTGGGTATGCGACGTTATTTACATTCACGACGAAAACTTAAATATTTATTGGACTTCAAATCCTGAAGTCCGCCATTCTCAAGCAATTTTCAAGAATAAACAAGTTGCTGCTTCGATAACTGTAAGCGGACCCAAAGAAGACAATCTTGGTGTTCAATTGGAGGGAGAGGTAGAAAAAATGGAAGGAAACCAAATTGATTTGTTGAAGAAACATTATGCCAAGAGGGGGAAAGATGAACCAGTGGATGCACCTGATGTTTTGATGGGAAGCTCATGGTATGTACTCAAACCGAAAAGTATAGAATTGATAAATGAAAAACTGTACGGATTCGAAAAGAAGAAATTAGAGTTATAAGTTGTCCACAGCCTAGGTTTATGATACAATCGAGATAAGTTATTTTATGAAAAAATTATCTTGTAAAGATTTAAGTTTGGATTTTGAGTGCGACTTCACTGCTAACGGTGGTGATGGAGCTGAGTTAGTTGATAAAATGTTTGCCCATCTGCAAAGTGATCACCCGGAAGAAATGGGCGACATGCCTGAAGAGGATAGAGGAAAGTTAATGAAAAAGATGTTGTCCAAAGTTAAGTAAGCCTTGTCAGTTTTGTATACTTAAGTAAGAATACCCGTATTACTTACGAGGTATTTTTTTAATATGCCAAATTATAAAAAATTTATTATTGACACACTCCAAGAAGCTGGTTCGGTAGCCAAGGCTGCTTTTATTAAGCCAAAAAAAATTACAGCCAAGAAAGATAACTCGCTAGTAACTGAGACAGATTTAGCGATCGATGAGTTTGTTAGGGAGAAAATAAAGAAAAATTTTCCTGAGCATAACATTATTACGGAAGAGAATGATGAAATTAAACAAGGAAGTAAGTTTACCTGGATTTGTGATCCGATTGATGGGACTTTAAATTTTGCCCGTGGCTTACCACTGTTTGGTCCGATGCTATCTCTAGCAGTAGATGACCAGACTCATTTTGCTGGAGTTTTTGATTCTATGCACAATGAATTGATGTATGGCCAAAAAGGCGGTGGAGCTTTTTTGAATGGTAAAAAATTAAAACAAGTGTCTGATATCCAGTTAGAGAAGGCAATTGTAGTCATGAGTGGGTATACGTCTTATTGGAATGAAGGCGAAGCAAAACTTGATCAGGTTTTATCTAAAAAAATTAATATCCGTGGCAGTAGTTTATCTGCTATAAATGAAACCTTGTGGGTAGTATCTGGTAGGATGCATGCGTTAACATTTGCTGGGGCATTTACTTGGGATATTGCCCCGATATCTTGTTTCGGACCGGAAGTTGGTTTAAAAGTTACTCGAAAGGATGGCCAGCCTTGGAAGTTAAACGATAAAAAACGAGGCCTAGTAGTGGCCCCGCCTAAATTACATGCTGAACTGTTAAAAATTGTTAAGTCAGTACAGAGTTAATTATATAAGTAGCGAGTACTCCCCAGATTGCTCCAACCAGCACTTCGGCGATCGAGTGGCCAAAGTCCTCGCGCAAGACGGGTAATCCGTCTTTTTGTTTAGTCACTTTGTTTAATTTGTTTATAGCTAGGGCGTGCTTACTGACCATACTTCTCAAGCCAATAGCGTCTCTAATAACAATGGCGGTAAAGATTAAACTTATTGCAAATAGTCCAGAGTCTAGACCGTAGCGAATAGCCATCATGGTTGTCACAGAAACGGTAAAGGTAGTATGAGCCGAAGGCATACCACCGTAATGGCCAAATAAATTTTTTAGGGTAAAGCTACCGCGAATACCATCAACAGCTAGTTTGATGGCTTGGGTTAAGACCATTAACGAAAATGGTATAATAAAGAGTGCGTAAGGCATAACAATAACAATTTACTTTTAACTTTTAACAATTAACATTTCTGATGTTATATTTAGCTGTTTTAGCTGGGATTATTCAGGGGCTGACAGAGTTTCTGCCAATCTCTTCTTCTGGGCATTTAGTCTTGCTGCATGATTTTTATTTTGGAATTCCCGATACTTTAACTTTTGATGTAGTATTGCACGTCGGTACTCTTTTGGCACTGTTAGTTTTTTTTAGAAAAGACTTAGGAAGTTTAATCCGGGGAGTTTTTAATAGTTTAAAAAATTGGCAAGTCTCTACTAACTACGAGCAACGTTTGGCCTGGTTTATTCTGGCTGGTACAATTCCAGCCGCTCTGGTTGGTTATTTTTGGGCTGATTTTTTAGAAGTCACTTTTCGAAACAGTAAAAGCGTAGCAATCATGTTGATCGTATTTGGTGTATTGTTATATTTGGCCGACATTCGTGGGCGAAAGACAGAGCGTTTAGAACAGTTAACTTGGGGAAGATCTATTATTATTGGCTTAGCTCAGGCCCTGGCTTTAATACCAGGAGTCTCACGTTCGGGCATAACTATAATAGCAGGTTTGGGCACAAATCTAAATCGTTTGGCTGCCACTAAGTACGCCTTCTTATTATCTATCCCAATTGTAACTGGTGCGGCCATAAAAAAGGTTTACGATTTATCGACCGTTGGCTACAGCGGTTCTATTCAGGCTTTATTGCTTGGTTTTTTAACTGCCGCCGTTGTAGGTTATTTTACTATTAGATATTTATTAGCTTTCGTTTCAAAACACTCCCTGAAAGTTTTTGCTTATTATAGAATTGCCTTAGGGATTATAATTTTACTTATTTTAACTTAATGGTAGAATATTGGTTCGAATAATATGAAGAATTTATGCTAGGAATTATATTAGCCCCACTTCGTCACCCTGCGGGGGACTTCGAGGGGCTTAGAACATAATTTTATAAGTATGCTAGGAATTATATTAGCAGGCGGAGAGGGGACGCGTTTACGGCCCTTAACTTATACAGTCCCAAAGCCATTAATTGATGTTCAGGGTAAAACTTTGACGGAGCAAGTTATAGACCTGCTCAAATCTTTTGGAGTATCCGAAATAGTACTGTCGCTTGGGTATATGGCCGAGAAAATTAAAGATCATTTCGGTGATGGTTCTAAGTTTGGAATTCCAATTTCTTATTTAATTGAGGAAAAACAAATGGGTACGGCCGGACCGCTTTTATTATTACGTGAGAAAAAATCATTACCTAAAACTAGTTTTATGATGGTTAATGGCGATAATTTGTTTAATGTAAATTATAAAGCCTGGTCGGAAGTTCATAAACGACATTCTTCGGTGGCTACAATTGCCTTAACCAAAGTCGAAGATCCTTCTAGCCGTGGAGCAGTGAAGGTAGAGGGAAATAAAATAACAGAGTTCGCAGAAAAACCTAAAGAGGGACGAGCGCCGAGTAATCTCGTTAGTAGCGGGTATTACATTTTGAGTCCAGATATTTTCCAATACTTACCGGACGGAGACCATGTAATGATGGAAACCAATATTTTTCCTGCCTTGGCCAGCGCTGGTAAACTTTATGGGTATGCCGACGAAGGCCAATGGTTTGATACCGGAACTCCCGAGAGATACGAGCAGGTAAAAAATAAATGGAAGCCGATTTAAAAATAATAAAGTATGACTAATATTCGCTACGTTCGTAAAAATAAACCAACAAACAAGCTGAGGAAATATTTAGTCGTGGTCGTAATTCTATTGTTAGTTTTTTACGTTTATTACTTACGTGCGGTGCACGCTAATAGCGACGGAGTTGGCTTAGTCGAAATAAATATTAACCCTGGCGATAGTTCATATGAGATCGGGGAAAAGTTACGTCAGGCAGAATTAATTAGAAGCGTGTGGGCTTTTGAGCTTTATACTTGGCGGCGCAATCTTGATGATCGTTTCCAGATTGGGAGTTACGATTTAACTCGCGGTGATGATTTAGTTTTTTATGTAGACAGTTTAACTCGCAGTCCCGATGCGCGGCATGAGAGGGACATTACTTTGATTGAAGGTTGGAGCGTTCTCGATCTAGGCAGGTATCTTGAGCACGAAGGCTTGGCCGAGACCAAGGAAGTTTTAGCAGTCACCGGCGAACCAGGCCAGTTCTACGGAAGGATAAGTCCTGGCCGGCCGACAGATTATTCTGGTGACTATGATTTTTTGCGGAGTAAGCCGAGTAAGGTTGGGCTAGAGGGTTATGTTTTTCCGGATACTTATCGAATTTACAGTGATGCTAGCTTGGACGACGTTATCCGGCGGGCGTTAGATAATTTTGACGCCAAATTAACCACCCAGATGCGGGCAGACATTAAAGCTAGTGATTACAGTATTCATGAAATTGTTACTCTGGCCAGCATTATTGAAAAAGAAGTTCAGTCGCAAGTAGATAAAAAAATTGTAGCCGGTATTTTTTATAACCGTTTAAATGCGGGCATTGGTCTCCAGGCAGACTCAACAGTTAACTATGTGACAGGAAAGTCGGTTACCCGAGCGTCGCTCGACGACACTGCGGTCGATTCGCCTTATAATACTTATAAATACAGAGGTTTGCCGCCGGGCCCAATTAGCAGTCCGGGGATAGATTCGATTATTGCCGCCATTTATCCGGCCGACACAATTTACTTTTACTTTTTGACCACTCCTGATGGCAGGGTTATATATGGGCAAGACTTTGAACAACACGTGGCCAACAAGCAGCGTTACTTACGTTAACCTTGACTAGAGGATAATTTAGAGCTATTTTACCTATCTATGAAGAAAGTAGGGAAAACAACAGTCTTATCACTCGGCGGTTCGTTAATTGCACCCGGAAAAATTGACATAAACTTTTTAAAAAAGTTTAGGAGTCTTATTTTAGATCATGTTAAGAAAGGTAATCGGGTAATAATAATTA
>CAXGXT010000030.1:0-6052 GCA_964013765.1 uncultured bacterium
AATCACAATAGTTAATACAATCAGTAAAAACTGTTTTACTACATAGCCTTCCATAAATAAAAAAAACAATAGCCCACCAAGCAGAAGTCCCATTGGTGGAATTCCAAATTGAATAGCAAAGCGTAGCCTAGCCCCACTGATTTTCCAAAGTACGCCGGCCAAGATTATTAAAGATAACGGTGCTGCCCAGATAAAATTACTTGGTTTGAAAGCTGAAATTTCTAAAATCACCAAAATAATTACTGCTCCTAGAACCGGTAAAAACCTTAATAAATTACTTTTAAACATAAAAATTAATGCTACTCACTTAGTAAAGTATTTATTTTACTAATATGTTCAGAAATATCCGCTGCGTTTTCATTTTTTTGTGCCTGTTCAGCCCTGCCCAAGGCTAAGGTTAGCTCCAAATGTAAATTTCGGAATTCACTTGGTACAACTAGATCGAGTAATCTTTTTCGAACATCCTCGATTTGCTCATCTTGCCAGCCTGTTCCAAAAACTAATTCTAAACCAGATCTATAATCTACACCAGTTACGGGTACAAAGTCAGACCTAGAATTATCAGTAACTTTAGGCCAAAGTAAAAAAGCGGCTATAAGTATAGCAGCCGTGGCAAGATAAAATTTAAAATTTTTCTGGATCATTATTTACAAACCTAAACTATAAGTTCGCAACTGCATCGGCGCCAATTTCTTGCCAAGTTTCTTGGTCGTCGTCATATTTATATACTTTGAGGGTACATACTTCATTTTCTTCGTCATAAACATGCTCAATAGCCACGTCGCTACCAATCCTACGAGAACCATGGCCTTTTGTCTCAAGTAACTTGGGTTTAACTGAAAAAGTCATGCGCATTAAACCAATCGGGCCTTTAAATTCAACTGTCTCGAGAGTCCCTGGGTCAGTATCCTCGATTTTAGAATCAGCAACCTCAAAACGCTCGCTGATCATCTCCTTAATGTCCCCCCAACGATCTTTAGTCATACTTATTAGTAATAAGTTCCAACCTTATCTCCTTCGCGGAGACGATTTCGGTAAGTAGTTTCTTCAATTAAACCTTGTTCGTATAAAGCGGTTATAGCTTTGTTCATAGTTACCATACCAAGTTTTCCGCTAGTTTGAATGGCCGAAGGAATATGAGCGATCTTGTCTTCACGAATTAAATTTGAAATGGCTGGAGTATTCACCAAAATCTCACGGGCCACAACCCGCCCGCCGCCTTTCTTCGGTAACAATTGCTGACAGACCACCGCCCTTAAAGTGGAGGCCAACTGGATAAGAATTTGTTGCTGTCTGTGGTCTGGAAACATATCTACAACTCGCTCAATGGTTTCGGCCGCAGTAGAAGTATGTAAAGTAGATAAAACTAAATGTCCCGTTTCGGCTGCAGTCAGCGTTGCTGAAATTGTATCAATATCCCGCATCTCCCCTACCATAATCACGTTTGGATCTTGCCGTAAAACGCTCCGTAAGGCCTCGGCGAAATCGTGCGTATCTCGTCCTAACTCTCTTTGCTCAATAATACTTTGCTGTTCTTTAAATCGAAACTCGATTGGGTCTTCAATCGTTACCACGTGCGCTTTTCTTTCATGATTAATCAATTCAATTAAGGTAGCAAGAGTGGTTGACTTACCCGACCCGGTCGGACCGGTCACTAAAACCAATCCATCATTGAGGTGACTCAAAGAATACACAGTTTCATTTAAATCAATATCCTTTGGAGAAGGTATTTTTTCAGGTACAACTCGCGCGGTCAAGCCGACCGTCCCCTCTTGTTGATGTAAATTAACTCGAAAATAACCGCCAGATATTTCTAGGGCAAAATCTACTGCTTTCTTTTTTTTATATGTTTCAACGTCTTCAGGATCAATGGCTTTAAAAACTGCGTCTGCCAACTGTTTAGGATCTAAAGACTGGTCAGACAAGGGTTCTAACTGCCCCTGAATTCGCAACATAGGTCTATTCCCACTAATCAAATGTAAATCCGACGCCCCCTTATCTAAAGCCGCTTTAAAATAAGTTTTAATATCCATGAAAACAAGTATTAGTTAAAGTTAGAGAATTATATTACTTTATTCTGATAATGTAAAGACAGCCACCTGTTTGCCACTTTCAATAAGTCTCGACCTTCTTGAAAAAAGGATCGACGACTAGCCGTTTTAAAATCAAACCAACCATAGTCAAGATGCTCATCGGAAATCTTAATATCCCCAGTCCCCTCTTCCACTTCACCTAAAAAGAAAATCGCCCGCTTAAATATTTTAACCCTTTTTCCTTCCTCAATGACTGAGCTAAAATCGTAATCATATTCGTGACGAAAATTTTCATGAACCTTAATTTTACTAATCCCCGTTTCCTCAAGAAGCTCCCTGCGAGCAGTGTCTAAGTCGGACTCCCCTGCTTCAGCTCGTCCCTTAGGAAAGTTCCAATAACTACCCTCATGACGAAGTAATAAAAATCGATACCCCGAACCCTCCTTTCGAAAAACTACAAATCCAATTGTTTTCTCGCGCACCGGCATGAATAAAAGTTAAACTGTCTATCCTAAATTCTACCTTAGGACTGATTGTCCGTAAAGCCGGACCCAAGCTCCCCTTCTTCATAAACGTCCAAAGTTCTTAATGATTCTGTTTTATGATACCCCTCAAGACCGGTGGCTATAAATAAATCCATGCGGTCGTCACGTTCTTTACCAATAAATATGTAGGGCGGCAATTCATCCTGTACTTGCTGAGCTATAGCCTCGACTTCTTCGGCGTAATACAAGGTGAACAGATAATAAAAGTCAAAGTAATTGGCCTGTCCAATATAAGTCATAAGCTCTGTGTCATCCAGGTGAATTACTGGTAACCTCTCAAGCTCGAGAAAATTATTTTTTAGATAAAGTGCGTCTTGATATAATTCTTCATTCACCGCTGGTACGTCCGTTAAAGCTCTAAAGGATTTATAGTCACGGTTTGAAAACTCCACCGGCACTTTAACAACCATAAACAAAAAAGCGAATGTTAGTAGAGCTACAAAAGCTGAGCGAGTAAAACGAGATTCCGGAAACTTTTTAAATAAATAAAATACTAACAAAATCGGCGGCACTGAAATATGAGTTAAATTCTGCCAATTAGATTGACCGATATAGTATAGACTGGCGAATGCCCCATAACTCACTAAAAAAACTAATACTGGATCAATTATTTGACCCTTACGATACTCTCGGACGATCCATAAACCAACCATTAAATAAATAAATACAAATATCTCAAAAATTCCAACCAAAGGCAAAGGAAACATACCAATCCCATCTCCGAAAGGAATTATTTCTTTAAAAAATAAAGACCAGTTAGGCCACGCAGAGTAAACTAAATAATTTAGGACACTACCTACCCCAATAATTGCTACGATATAACTGATAAACTTACCGGCTAGTAGAGAAACCTTCTTAAACGAAAAACTATCTATATAAGCTAAAGTAATAAAAGTAGCCGCAGCCAAAAACATACCACTATCAAAATTCCAAAACAAAGCGAGGGAAGAAATCGCAACTGAAAACTCACGAAAAATGGTTTTTGGCCGCTTACTGTAAGCTAAGATTAAACCTAAAACTGGTAAATACAATCCAAATCGGAGAGGACTATTAGCCGGAAAAAGATACAACGACCTGGTCGGGCTGGAATTGAAAAAATAAAAAATTGCAACAATAACTAACAGTCCTAAATATCCATAAAACCTCGAACCTAACCAATTCTTTAAAAAATAATAGAGTCCTAAGAAAAATGCGCTGTAAAAAAAGAATAGGACTACGCTGAGCGAGACATAAGTAAGTGGCAGAAAAAATTTAAAAATCGGTAAGAGAAAATAAATATTCAAAAGTCCGTACAAATGAGTAGTCTCATATAGCAAAGGCTTCCCACTTAAAATATCATTTAACGGTCCGATGTAATAATTATAATGGTGGTCCTGGGTTGGGAAGTTGGGGTGGAAAATCAACAATATTATTAGGACCACAAAAAAAGGTTCAATCTTGCCCCAAATTGGTTTTTTGGACCACTCATGTATTTTGGATAATGAAAAGTTTTTATAATAAGTTATCAGAAACGCTGTTGCGGCGGCTAGAAAAATTAATCTAGCCACATAGATTCTTTTAGTAGTCAAAAGCCAAAAAGTCTTACCCAAACCCTGGTTAGCAATATAATCTATGTAAACTCCAAAATTTAACCCCCCCAACTTGGTCAATATTATTTTTAGAACTACCAACCCCCCGACTCCTATGACTAAAAAAATAAAGTATTTAAAAATCTTTTTTTGATATAACTTATAAAAAATTATAGCCAACACGGGAATTACCAAAAATCCTAATAAATAAAGTGGTATCTCCCAAGGTTCGGCAATCGCAAAAAGTGGTCCTAAACTTTCAAAAAGGTTTTCTGGTCTTTTGTTGCCTCGATATAACCAATCCTGAAAAATACGAGCAGCGGCAAAATAGACCAAAGTAGCCAGGGCCAAAAAACTCAGAAAATATTTTTGATTATAGTTGTCTTTGGTAAACATCTAGAGTCTTTAAGCTATCAATTTTAGCATACCCCTGTAAAACCCGGCCCGTTATGAATTCGACTTGATCATTCCTATCAATTTCAATAAATAAATATTCTGGGTCTTTCAATTCTACCTGACTAACTAATTCGCCAGCCCTAGTTTTGTTCGATATTTGTGCCAGTTCATAAAAATTAAATAGATTACTTTTTTTGGCGTAAATTAAAATCTTTGTACCACGCTGGTGAATAAGCGCAATCTTATCTAAAAACATATAATCATCCCTTAAGGTGAGGGCATCTTCTTTAATAGCCTGATCATGTATATCTTGCCTAGTGTACTTTCCTAACAAAGAATAATCCCGGCTGCCAAATTCAACTGGAATTTTTACTACCAAAACTAGACCTGAAAAAACCAAAACACTGACTAGGATTGAAAAAACTAGACGCTGAGTAAAGTAATTTGCTCCATAATACAACCCAATTAAAATTAAAGGTACGGTGATTGGGTACAATAAACTCCAGGCCGAATTTCCGGCATAATATGTAAACGAAAAAATTCCATAAATGGTGAAAAAAAGTAACAGCCAATTAACTCGTTTGTGCTTTAATCCAAAATAAAGAAGAGTTAGGAGGACGGAAACATAAATATAAATATAAACCTGGTAAAAACCAATGAATGGTATTTTATTTTGAGCTGGAGCTCGTAAAATATCGGCCACCAACTCGTCCCACAACGGCCAGCTGTTAAAAGCTACATAATTTATTAAGTTTAATAGTCCAAAAACTCCCAAGGTATACCCCAAAAATTTTAGTGCTAGATAAAAAAGTTTTCTTAAGCGACCTGACCACAATCCTGACTCCTGCAACACAAAGTATCCGAGAGTTAAAAAGGTAGAAATGGCTAAGTATGCTCCCGTATCATAATTCCAAAAAAATGCCAATACTGAAATAATGATTGCGCTTTCTTTTACCAACTTATTTTGTTGTCGACTATACAATAAAAGTAGAACAGCCACCGGTAACAATAAACCGTACCGAAAAGGACTAAACCCTGGATATAATAAGGCTGACAAAGAAGGACTTATTTGCAAAAAATAAGTTACAGCTAAAATAACACTAGTACCTAAATATGCCCATAAATGAGATCTCAACCAAATTTTTATTAAATAATAAAGACCAATGTAGTACGCGTAGTAAGCTAAAAACGAAATGAAGGAAAAGGCTTCGTAAGATAAATTAACAAATTTAAAAACGCCAGACAGAAAATAAGTACTCAAGATTCCATATTGATTGGTAGTCTCATACAATAACGGTTTTCCGTTAAGCATGTCGTTTACCGAACCAATTACGAAGTTGTAATGATGTTCATCGTAAGGCAAATTTGGATGAAAAATAAGCAGACCGATGAGAACGAAAAAAAGTGGCTCTAACTTTTTTAATAATTTTGAATTATTATATTTTTGGAATAATACGGCGTAAGATTCCTTCCATTTAATATAGGTCAAAATAAAAAATAATCATTATAA
>CAXGXT010000031.1:0-6004 GCA_964013765.1 uncultured bacterium
AAAATCAATTCCAGTTTCAAGTATTAAAGAACCAGCCAAGCTGCCTTGGAAAAAATACCAGGTAGATGTTGTTTTAGAATGTACTGGAATTTTTCGTAAAACGGCCGACGTAAAACAGCACCTTATTGCTGGAGCAAAAAAAGTAGTCGTATCTGCTCCTGGCAAAGACGATACAATGAAAACTGTAGTATTAGGGACTAAGGAAACTAGTCAAGTTATAAAAGGAAAGTCACCAGATATTGTTTCTAATGCTTCTTGCACCACTAACTGTGCTTCGCCTGTTATGCAAGTTTTAGAATCTATTTTTGGGATCGAAAAAGCAATGTTAACTACTGTTCATGGTTACACCGCGGATCAGAGCTTAGTCGACGGTCCTCACAAAGATTTCCGACGCGCGCGAGCCGCGGCTATTAATATTATTCCAACTACGACCGGGGCAGCTATTTCGACGAGCAAGGTAATTAAAACATTAGACAAAAAGTTTGACGGTATTTCTATTCGCGTGCCAGTGCCAGTTGGTTCGATAACTGATATTACAGCTTTACTCAAAAGAAAAAGAGTAAGCGAAAAACAAATTAACGATGCTTTTAAGAAGGCAGTTAAGAATCCATTGTTTAAAAATATTTTAGCAGTTACTAATAAGCCACTTGTAAGTAGTGATATTGTTGGTACATCTTATTCGGCAATAGTTGATCTAGACTTTACTCGTGTAGTCGGTGGTAATTTAGTTAAGGTCTTGGCTTGGTATGATAACGAAATGGCTTACTCCCATCGATTGGTAGAAATGGCAGTTGCGGTCGGTAAAAGTTAATCGGATTTTTTAAAAGCCCCACGACTATGCTCGGGGCTTTTTTAGTTCCTTTTGTGTTATAATTTAACCAACATGCTTAAACTAAGATCAATAAAGGAGGTAAAAAATTTGCGAGGTAAGCGAGTATTGTTGCGTTCAGATATAAATGTACCAGTGGGTAGTGATGGGAAGGTTACTAAAGGCGAGGATTTTAAAATTGTTAAGAGTTTACCGACTATTGAATACCTTTTAAAAAAGAAAGCAGCCATAATTTTAACTTCACATTTAGGGCGTCCAGGTGGAAAGACTGCTGGCGGAGTGTACGATCCAAAATTAAAGATGGATCCCGTAGCTAAACGGTTACAGTATTTACTGGGTAAAAAAGCAAAAGTAATTAAGTTGGATGAAAACGATAGTCCTGAGGTAAAAGCTGCCGCTGAAAAATTAAAACCGGGGCAAATATTATTATTGGAAAATATAAGATTTCATCCTGAGGAAGGTAAAAACAGTAAACCGTGGGGAAAACGCTTGGCCAGTTATGCCGATCTTTATGTAAACGACGCTTTTGCCTCTAGCCATAAGCAGACTTCGGTACACGCAGTCACTTACTATTTACCAAGTTATGCTGGGCTGTTGATGATGCAAGAAGTGGAGTCTGTCACAAAGTTAATTGAAAAGCCTGTTCGACCGTTGGTAGTAATTATTGGGGGCGCTAAAATTTCGACAAAAGTAGGTGTTATAAAAAAAATGCTAGAGGTGGCCGACGAAGTTATTCTTGGTGGAGCATTGGCCAACAACGTGTTTATCGCCAAGGGTTATAAGGTCGGTAAGTCTAGGGTTGAAAGAAAATATGTACCGGTCATAAAAAAATTAAAAATAACTGACACACATTTTAACTATCCGGTAGATGCCATGGCTTCGACCAGTTTAACTGGCAAGGGAAAGAATAGAGTCACGGCCATTGCTGGTAATAATGTGAATCCTGATGAATATATTTTAGATATTGGTCCCGATACAATAAATTTGTACAGTCGAATTATAGCTAGTGCAAAAACTATATTTTTTAATGGTCCGATGGGGTTGATTGAAGTTCCAGCCTTTTCTAAGGGTACTGAGGGCGTAGTTGATGCAATCTTAAAGTCAAAGGCTAAAGTTTTAACTGGTGGAGGAGAGACAGCCATGTTTTTAGATAAATACGCGGGTAAGCGCTTGGCAAATAAGAAAAATATTTATGTTTCGACTGGCGGAGGAGCGATGTTGGAATTAATTGAGCAAGGGACACTAGATACAATTGAGAGATTAAGAAAATAATATGGCCAAGAAAAAAATAACAATTAAAAAAGTAAGAGCGTCTGAAATTTTGGATTCGCGCGGAAACCCGACTGTTAGGGTGGATTTACAGTTAAGTAACGGTAAGAAGGTCTGGGCGGGAGTACCCAGCGGTGCTTCAACTGGTGAACATGAGGCTTTAGAGCTGCGCGACGGCGATAAAAGTCGATACGGTGGCAAGGGAGTTTTACAAGCTGTACGAAATATTAATTCTAAATTAGGTCCGATGGTTGTAGGTATGGATCCTAAAAAACAAGAGATGATCGATGAGTTACTTTTACATAAAGATGGAACAGACAATAAATCTGGGTATGGAGCAAATGCAATTTTAGGAATTTCTTTAGCAGTGGCTAAGGGTGGGGCCAGGGCTTCCAAGAAGCCATTGTACGTTTATTTAAAAAATCAATTTTGGCCTAAACATAAATCGTTAAACTTGCCAGGTATTATGGTAAACGTTATGAACGGCGGGCGCCACGCTGATTCACGATTGGATTTACAAGAATGTATGATTGTACCTCAGCAAAATTCAATGAGTGAAAAGGTGCGTTGCGCGGCAGAAATTTTTCATACTCTAGAAAAAGTTTTAAAAAAACTTAAGTTAAATACCAATATTGGTAACGAAGGAGGATACGCTCCAGATTTAAAGAACGATGAACAAGTATTATTTTTAGTAAACAAGGCTATAAACCAGGCCGGTTACAGATCTGGCCAACAGGTAAAGCTCGCTCTCGATGTGGCCGCAGCTGAGTTTTATAATAAAGATAATCAGAGTTACGAACTAAAATCGGAACGTCGCAAACTAAGTACCGACGATATGATAAAAATGTATAAGGCTTGGGTGCGCAAGTTTCCGATTATTAGTATTGAAGACGGGCTAGATCAAGATGACTGGGAGGGTTGGGAGCAGTTAACTACTGCTATGGGTAGAAAAACTATGTTGGTGGGGGATGATTTGTTTGTGACCGACGTAGAACGTTTAGGTAAAGGTATTGCTAACAACGTGGCCAACGCAATTTTGATAAAAGTAAACCAGATCGGAACAGTGTCTGAGACCGTTGATGCAATTCGTTTAGCTCAAAAAAGTAAGTACAAAGTAGTTATTTCTCATCGTTCGGGTGAAACTACAGATGATTTTATTTCTGATCTGGCGGTTGGAAGCGGAGCTGAGTTTATTAAAACTGGTTCTACTTCACGCGGGGAGCGGGTAGTAAAGTACAATCGGTTAATGGAAATCGAAGACGAGCTAAAATGAATGTATCTACTCAAAAATTAGTACTAGTCATACTAGATGGCTGGGGGCTAGCTCCGGCTGGTCCAGGGAACGCTATTTCGTTAGCTTCCACTCCTGTTATGGATAATTTATTAGTAAAGTCGCCGATGACGACATTAATTACTCATGGTCGTAGTGTTGGCTTGCCAGACGTTCAGTTAGGAAATTCTGAGGCCGGTCATGAAAACATTGGGGCGGGAACTACAGTAAATAGGGACACGATTAGGATTTGGGAATCTGTTATTGACCAATCATTTTTTGACTTACCAGCTTTTATGAAGGCGGTCGAGCACGTAAAAAAGAATGGATCGAGTATGCACGTGATCGGGTTGCTTCAGTATGGTCCAGGAGGCGGTACTCACGCTGATCCAGATCATTTGTACGCCATATTGGAAATGCTTCGTCGCCAGAAAGTCTCACAAGTATTTATTCATTTAATTACGGATGGTCGTGATTCTCCTCCACAAGCTGCTAAACAAGTTGTTGCAGATTTTATTAGTCGCTTAAGGCCAAATGAAAAAGTAGTCTCTGTTCAAGGGCGTCTTTATGCTATGGATAGAAATAATAACTGGGACCGGACCACTAAAGCCTTTGACTGTTTAGTAAAAGGCCAAGGTAAGCAAGCGACTGATCCGGTCGCTGCTATTATGGATGCTTATTCTAAAGACGAAACTGACGAATTTATTTCACCATATATTATCGGTCAAGGTAAAAGTATAAAAGATAATGATGCGATAATAATGACAAATTTAAGGGCCGACCGTGCTCGTCAGCTGACACAAATGTTTATGCAGCCCGATTTTGATCAAGTGCATGGTGAGGTTTCGCAAAAAAATCGTCCAAAAAATTTATGCTACGTAGGTTTAACTGATTTTGGTTTAAATTATCCAAACCTATATACTGCTTTCCCGGCAATTTCACGCCGTGGTACCTTGCCCTTTACTTTGGGGAATTTAAGACAAGCTTATTTGGCAGAATCTGAGAAATTTCCACACATTACCTATTTTTTAAATGGTGGTAATTTTATGCCAGTGGCAGGTGAGAAACAAATAAAAATAGAATCAGACAGAGTGGCTTCTTTTGCCGATAATCCAGAAATGTCCGCCGAAGCTCTGACCCAGGCGACAATGTCTGCCATTGAAACTAATGATTTCGTAGCGGTTAATTACGCCAACCCAGATATGGTTGGTCATACTGGAGACATTGCCGCAGGGGTACGCGCCGCCGCTCACGTTGATTATTGTTTGGGGAGATTAATTTCTTTTGCCAAACGAAATCAGGCCAGGCTTTTAATTACCGCCGATCATGGAAACTTAGAAAGACTACGTGAACCAGACACTGGAGAAATTAATACCTCACATACTAATAATCCGGTTCCGTTCATTTTTTTAGATGATGGTGATTCGGTAGTAAATAGTGCGATTGGAAAGTTATGTAATATCGCACCAACCATTTTAAACTTACTTGGTCAACCTTTATCTGCAGAGATGAACGCCGAGAGCTTGGTGGTTAGACAAAAAGTTTGGGCCTAAACATATTAAGTAAATTTTTTAAAAAGTGTCTCCAAAAAAATCAAAATTAGTAGTCTTGGTCATCATGGACGGTTGGGGAATTGCGCCTGACTCACGTGGTAATGGTGTTAGCCGAGCCAAAACTCCTATTGTCGACAGCCTGGTTAAGGCTTACCCAATTATGACGCTACAAGCCTCGGGGGAAGCTGTTGGTTTGAGCTGGGGAGATATGGGGAATTCTGAGGTTGGGCACACTAATTTGGGTGCTGGCCGGATCATTTACCAAACTTTACCTCGTATCAATCGCGCAGTTAGTGATGGTACTTTCCAAGACAATAAAGCTTTTGCCAAGGCCTTGGCTCATGTTAAAAAAAATAATTCTAAACTTCATTTATTGGGCTTAGTTTCCAAAGGTGGGGTTCATTCACATCAGGACCATTTAGTTACGTTGCTGGAAATGTGTGCTGAGCAAAAAGTAAAAAATGTTTTCGTGCATGCTTTTCTGGATGGGCGTGATACTAAGCGCGACGGCGGACTTGAGTTTGTTGAAGAAGTAGAGGGGGCAATGAAAAAATTAAAAGTTGGTAAGATTGCTACTTTGGCCGGAAGGTTTTACGCTATGGACCGTGATAAGCGTTGGAATCGTACTGAACTCGCATATAATGCCATCGTGCATGGGCACGCAACTACTTATGAGAAGGATGCCGCTAAAGCTATTAAAAACTCTTACAAAGCCAAGGTTTTCGATGAGGCCTTTAAGCCAGTGGTAATAGGCAGTAAGGACTCGCCAACTGCAACCGTCGACGACAAAGATGCGATAATATTTTTTAATTTTCGGGCAGACAGAGCTAGACAGATGACTTCAGCTTTTATTTTACCGAGTTTTGATAAATTTCCAGAGACCAAAAAATATCACCATTTAGAGTATGTGACCATGACCCAGTACCAAAAAGATTTACCGGTTGAAGTTGCCTTCCCTCCAGAGTCGATTGAGCAGCCGATTGGTGAAATCATTGATGATGCTGGCTTAAAACAACTCCATGCGGCCGAAACTGAAAAGTATGCTCACGTAACTTACTTTTTTAACGGTGGTCGCGAAAAGGC